>DATNGY010000457.1:0-5300 GCA_035605735.1 Solirubrobacteraceae bacterium | reverse complement strand
CCGCGGCCCGCCGCGTCTGGCGCGGCGGCGCCGAGATCCGCCTCTCCGCCAAGGAGCTCGCGCTGCTCGAGGCGTTCATGCGGCGTCCCGACCGCCTCCTGGACCGATATCAGCTGCTCGAGCACGCGTGGGACGGGGAGTACGAGAACCGCTCGAACGTGATCGACGTCTACGTCCGCTATCTGCGCGAGAAGATCGACCGCCCCTTCGGCGTCGAGTCAATCGAGACCGTGAGGGGAGCGGGCTATCGCTTTCGATCCGATGGCGGGCGCCACGGCACCTGAAAGCACGCCCGCGACGATGCTCGCCGGCCGGGTCGCCCTCCGGGCCTGGCCGGTGGGCGTCCAGTGGTTGCGCTTCGCGACCGTCGGCGTGAGCAACACGATCCTGAGCCTCGCGCTCTACGCCGGGCTCTTGAGCCTCGGGACGTTCTACCTTGCCGCCTCCGCCGTCGCGTTCGTCGTCGCGACCCTCAACAGCTACGCGCTGAACCGCCGGTGGACCTTCCGCTCCAACGGACGCCGCGGGCCCGAGGTAGTGCGCTTCTACGTCGTCTCGGCCGGCGGGCTGGCGCTCGACCTGGGCCTGCTCTACGTGCTCGTCGACCACGCGCGCGTGCCGAGCTTCGCCGCGCAGCTGGTGGTGATCCCGTTCGTCTCCGTCGTGACCTTCGCCTGGAACCGCCGCTGGACGTTCGCGACGGCGAGCCCGCCGCCGCTACGTGATGATCGGGATGATGAGGATGGCCACGATGTTGGCCACCTTGATCATCGGGTTGATCGCCGGCCCCGCCGTGTCCTTGAACGGGTCGCCCACGGTGTCGCCGGTGACCGCGGCGGCGTGGGCCTCTGACCCCTTCCCGCCGAAGGCGCCGTCCTCGATGAGCTTCTTCGCGTTGTCCCAGGCGCCGCCGCCCGCGGTCATCAGCACCGCGAAGAAGAAGCCGACGACGATGACGCCGATCAGCAGGCCGCCAAGCGCCTTGACGTCGATGAGCCCGACGATGAACGGGATCACGATCGGGATCAGCGAGGGCAGGATCATCTCCCGCTGCGCCGCCTTCGTGACGATGTCGACGGTCGTGGCGTAGTCGGGGCGCTCGGTGCCCTCCATGATCCCCGGGTTCTCGCGGAACTGCCGGCGCACCTCCTCGACGACGCCGCCCCCGGCGCGGCCGACGGCCTCCATGGAGAGCGCCGCGAACAGGCAGACCATGAGCCCGCCGACGAGCAGGCCCATGAGCACCGCGGGGTCGTTGATCGCGAAGTCGAAGGTGCGGTTGGCCGCGTCGGTCACCTCCGCGTTGAAGCCGGCGAAGAGCACGACCGCCGCGAGCACGGCCGAGCCGATCGCGTAGCCCTTCGTCACCGCCTTCGTCGTGTTGCCGACCGCGTCGAGCGGGTCGGTGACGTTGCGGACCTCCTCGGGCAGGTCGGCCATCTCGGCGATCCCGCCCGCGTTGTCGGTGATCGGCCCGAACGCGTCGAGCGCGACGATCAGCCCCGTGAGCGAGAGCTGGCCCATGACCGCGACCCCGATGCCGTAGACGCCGACGGTTCCGCCGCCCGCGAGCTTCCACGAGCCGAGGATCCCGAGCACGAGGACGAGCGCGGGCAGGGCGGTCGCCTGCAGCCCCTGGGCGAGGCCGGAGATGATGTTCGTCGCGTGCCCGGTCTGCGAGGCCGCGGCGGTCTTCTTCACCGGCGCGAAGCGCGTCGAGGTGTAGTAGTCGGTGAGCAGGAAGAGCAGCGCGGTCACGCCGATGCCGACGAGCGAGCACAGGTAGAGATCGGTCACGCTCGGCGCCTCGCCGCGCACGACGCCCGCCGCGGTGCCGCGCGCGCCGCGCACGAGTAACGCGCCCGACGCGCTCAGCTGCACGCCGTCCATGAGCCACTTCGTGATCGGGTAGAAGAGCGCCGCCGCGATGGCGCCCGAGACGATCAGCCCCTGGTACAGCGCGCGCTCGACGTTGCCCGCCGCGGAGCGCACCGCGAACGTGCCGATGATCGAGGCGAGGATCGCGACCGCGCCGAGGGCGAGCGGGTAGATCGCGACCGCGCTCTGGTCGGCGGACGAGAACGTCAGGACGCCGAGCAGCATGACCGCGACCGCCGTCACCGCGTAGGTCTCGAAGAGGTCGGCGGCCATGCCCGCGCAGTCGCCGACGTTGTCGCCCACGTTGTCCGCGATGACGGCCGGGTTGCGGGGGTCGTCCTCGGGGATGCCGGCCTCGAGCTTGCCGACGAGGTCGGCGCCAACGTCGGCAGCCTTCGTGAAGATGCCGCCGCCGAGGCGCGCGAAGACCGAGATCAGCGAGCCGCCGAAGCCCAGCCCGATGAGCGCGTCGACGGCCTCCTTCGGGCTCTTGTCGAAGATCCAGGTCAGCACGCCGTAGTAGCCCGCGACGCCGAGCAGGGCGAGCCCGACGACGAGCAGGCCGGTGATCGCGCCGCCGCGGAAGGCGACGGCCAGCGCCTGCGCGACGCCGCCGCGGGCGGACTCCGCGACGCGCGCGTTCGCCCGTACGGACACGTTCATGCCGATGTAGCCGGCCGAGCCCGAGAGCAAGCCGCCGATCGCAAAGCCGGCGGCGACCGAGATGTCCTGGATGAAGATCAGGGCCACGAACAGCACGACCCCGACGCCGGCGATCGTCGTGTACTGGCGGTTGAGGTAGGCGCGGGCCCCCTCCTGCACGGCGCCCGAGATCCGCTGCATCTCGGCGTTGCCCGGCGACAGGGCGAGCAGCGCGCGGGAGGTGAGCACGCCGTAGGCCACGGCGGCCGCCGCGCACACGAGCGCGACGATGACGCCGTGGTCTGTGAGGAAGTCACTCAAGGTTCATGGGTCCTTGGGAGATGGGTTCGTGGTGACGTCACGGCCTGGCGCGGCGCGCGGACGCACGAGCGAGCGGCGATCCGCGCCCCGGGAACCGACGGGCGAAGCCCGCTGGTCCGTGCGCGCCGCCCGGCTCAGAGACGGCAGCACTCTACCCGTCGCGGCGGCCGGGCGCGGCGTGGACGGGCCGCCGCCTCAGCGGCCTGGCACCCAGAGGCGCCCGCTGCGCTCGGCCGGCCCGGCCCCCTCGCCCGGGGGCCCACCCTCCTCGCCGGGCGCGGACTCGGGCTGCGAGCCCTCCGGCCCCGGCTCGGGCGCCGCGGCGGCCTCGGGCCGGCTCGCGAGCCGCGCGTACTCGAGCTGCAGCCGCGAGAGCGCGTCGCGGATCGAGGCGGCGTCCGGCCCGAGCGCCGGCTCGACGACCGGCAGGAGCGCGCGGACGCCCTCGATCGCCTGGCGCAGCTGCTCGGGGTCGGCCTCGTCCTGGGCGTCCGGGACGAGCCCCGCCTTGCGGCCCCCGAGGTTGACCAGCGAGACCACGGTCTGGACGAGCACGTCCTCGACGCGCAGCTGCTTGAGCTGGGCCTCGTAGGCGGCGCGCAGCTCCTCCTCGCTCGGCGGTGGACCGTACCCCTGCTCGCTCACAGCGTGCTCGCCTCCTGGACGTAGGTCTGTCGCGTCTGGCGGACGCTCTCGGCGAAGACCTCTTCCCGCGTTGCCCCGGCCGCAAGCGCCCGGCGCTGGCGCTGGGCGCCGTTGAGCGCCGGAAAGCTCGGCTCGAGGCCGTGCTCGGCGCGCACGGGGGCCGTCCACGCGAGCAGCCGATCGACGACCGCCGCCGCCGGGAACTCGGCCCACGTGTCGAGGTCGATGAGCCGCCCGTCGAGCCCGTAGCGGATCGCGCGCCAGAGGTTCTCCTCGACCGCGCGCCGGGGCGGATCGGAGAACGGGACGTGCTCGTCGTGGTCGCGCGCGGCCTGGGCGACGCAGGCGATCATGAGGGCGCAGAGCGCCTCGGACTCGGGCGCCGTCGATTGCGCGTCGCAGATCCGCACCTCGACGGTCCCGAACGTCAGGTGCGGGCGCACCGACCACCAGACCTGCGTGTCCTCGACGATCGAGCCCGTCGCGACGAGGAACTCGAGGTACTCCCGGTAGGCCTCCCAGCCGCCGTAGGCGTCGGGGATCCCGCACCGCGGGAAGCTCTTGGTGAACGTCTGGGTACGCGCGGAGTGCAGGCCGGAGTCGAGCGCGTCGACGAACGGCGAGTTCGCGCTGACGGCGAGCAGCACCGGGAGCACCGGACGCAGCCGGTCGCAGACGCGCACCGCGCGGTCGAGTCCGCGCAGGCCGACGTGGACGTGCAGCGACCACGTGTTGTTGCGCCGGGCGACGTACTGCAGGCCCTCGACGACGCGGCGGTAGTGCTCGGTGTCGATGTTGTGCTGCGCCCGGTAGTCGGCCCAGGGGTGGGTTCCGGTCGCCCCCAGCGCGAGCCCGCGGCCCTCGGCGAGCGCGAAGAGCCGGGCGCGCATCTCGCGCTGGCGGCGCAGCGCGTCGCCGAAGTCCTCGCCGCGCCCGGAGCGGATCTCGATCTCGCTCGAGATCAGCTCGCCGGCGATCGAGGCGGAGAGCACGGGGTCCTCGCGGCTCGCGGCGTCCCGGAGCTCCTCGAAGCGCTGGACGAGGTCCAGGGTCGCGGGGTCGAGGAGCATGAACTCCTCCTCGAGCCCCACGGTCAGATCCGTGGACCCGTCGAAGCGGGCCACGGCGCCGCCGAGGTCGAGCGTCATGTCAGGTAGAAGTAGAGCGCGTAGAGGAGGTCGACGGCGGGGCTCGACGTGTGGACGGTCACGTCCGGCGGCACCTGCAGCAGCGTCTCCGAGTAGTTGAAGATGATCTTCACCCCCGCGGCGACGAGGTCATCGGCGAGGCGCTGCGCGGCGCGGTTGGGCACCGCGAGGACGCCGACCACGATGTCCTCCTCCTCGACGACCTGGCGCAGGTCGGCGACGTCGCGGACCCGCTGCGCGCCGATCGCCGTCCCGATCTTCTCCGGGTCGGAGTCGAAGATGGCCACGACGCGGAAGCCGTGGTCGGCGAAGATGTCGCTCGAGGCGATCGCGCTCCCGAGGTGCCCCGCGCCGAGCAGCGCGATGTTGTGCTGGCCCGCCGCGCGCAGGATCTTGCGGATCTGTGAGACGAGCGAGTCGACGTTGTAGCCCACGCCGCGCTTCCCGAACTTCCCGAAGCCCGAGAGGTCGCGGCGGATCTGCGTCGAGTTGACGTGGGTGTAGTCGGAGAGCTCCTGCGAGGAGATCGTCTCCTTGCCCATCTTGCGCGCCTGGATCAGAACCTGCAGGTAGCGCGACAGCCGCGCCGCCACTCCGAGCGAGAGGCGGTCGCCGTCCGACAGGGCCAGGTCCTGCGCCGTGCCCTCCACCGTCGACTCCTCGGTC
>DATNGY010000456.1:0-2372 GCA_035605735.1 Solirubrobacteraceae bacterium | reverse complement strand
GCCGCCTTCACGAACCACCTGCGGGTCGTAGAGCCACGCCCGCAGCTCGCGTTCCTGGCTGCGCGCGAGCCGGCTGACCGCCTGCGGCTCGTCGGCGTGCCGCTGGATCAGCGCGAGCGTCTGCAGCACCGAGTCGTGCAGGTGCGCTGCCATCTCCGCGCGCTCCTGCTCGCGGATGCGCGACGCCCGCTCGGCGGAGAGCGAGCGCAGCAGGCGCACCCACCAGGGGGCGAAGATCACGGCGAGCACCGTGGCGGCGACGAGCGCGACGAGGACCGCGTCGCGCGCGGCGCCGAGCGCGCCCGTCGCCTGCAGGAAGACGAGACCGGCCGCGATCACGAGCGCGGCGCCGATTCCGGTCCGCGAGAACGTCGCCGCGCGCAACGTCGGCTCCTCGGCCTCCGTCCTCGGTGCCGCCGCGGGCGCCGCGGGCGCCACCGGGCGCCCGGCCGACTGGCGCCAGATGAGCGCGCCGCCCGCGGCGACGAGCACGACCGGCCAGACGATCGCATCCGAGAACAGCACACCGACGCCGCGGAAGGCCAGGAGCACGCTCGCGGTCAGCAGCCCGACGCCGAGCGCGACCTCGACCGCCGCGCGGCCGGGCACGCGCCCCGCGGGCGCGGCCTCGGCGCTGGCCTCGGCCGGCAGCAGCAGCCACAGCGCGCCGTAGAGGACGATCCCGACGCCCGTCGTCGCCGCGGCCACGAAGGCGACGCGCACGACGAGCGGGTCGACGCCGAGGCGCCGGGCGAGGCCGGCGCAGACGCCCGCGATCAGGCGACCGTCGGGGTCGCGGCGCAGCGGGCGCGGCGCCGCCGGTGCGGGCACGGGCGCGGTGGCCATGGTCGCGTCGATCATGCCACTGCTCAGTGCCGGCGGCTCAGCCCGCTGGCCAGGAGGACCGCACCGAGGGCGCCGAGGGCGAGCGGCCCGTACGCGGCGAAGCGCAGCGCCAGCGTGCCGAGGGCGTCGAGCAGGAGCACGACGCCCAGGACGAGGACCGCGACGCCGGCGACGAGCGTCGCCGGGTCGGGGCGGCCGTTCAGGCCGCGCACGCGGCGTTCGTCCCCTGGTCGCTGTCGTCGTCGCCGAAGCGCCCGTGGCCGCGGTCGGGCCACGTGTGGCGGACCTGCAGCGCGCCGAATCCGACGTCGCCGTCGAGCACGAGGCGGGGCGTGCCGGCCGGCGCGCGCGGGGCGTCGTCGACGTCGACGTCGGCGCCGCCATGGTCATCGGAGAAGACCTCGATGACGCCGGCGCCGGCGTGTCCCTTCGTCGCGACGCAGACGTCGCGCGCGACGACGACCACGCCCTGGCCCATGCCGACGCGCACCTTGAGCCGCGTGTCGCCCGCGGGCAGCCGCGCCGAGCGCAGGTCGACGACCACGCGGCCGGCGCCTACGTGGTACTCGGGCCGCAGGTCGGCGGCCGCGGCCGGGCGGTACACCCGGTCGCCGACGCCGCCGCTCGTGTCGATGCCTGCCGCCTGGGCGAGCCCGGCCGGCAGCGCGACGGCGAGCGCGGGCGCGATCAGCCAGCGCGCGCCGCCGAGGAACGCGCCCGCGACGAGCGCGACGCCGGCGGCGATCACGATCCCGGCGACGGCGGTGGCGCCGCCGCTCGCGCCGACCCAGAACGACACGACGGCGAGTACGCCGCAGAGCGCCAGGAGCCCGATCCCGAGGGCCGCGCGCCGGGCGATGTCGCGCGGCGCGCCGCCGGCCGGTCGCTCGCCGGAAGCCACCCACCAGACGACGAGGCCGGCCATTGCGAGGAGTACGAGGAAGACGCCGAACCCGCCGAGAGCGCCGCCGAGGCCCCAGCCGAAGCCATGAAAGAGGCTGGCGAGGGCCAGCCCCAGGACCACCACCCCGGCGATCGTCGCCGCGCGACCCGGGCTGCGCGGCGGCTGATCGCCATGACCCTCCACCGGCACGAGGAGGAGGGCGGCGACGTAGAGCGCGAGGCCGAGGCCGCCGGCGACGGTGAGCGCGACGGCGACGACGCGCACGATGACCGCGTCGATTCCGAGGTAGGCGGCGAGTCCGCCGCACACGCCGCCGAGCACGCGGTCCGAGCGCGACCGGTACAGGCGCCGCGGCTGCGGCTCGGCGGGCGGCTCGGGGTCGGAGGCGGGAGCACGCTCGGGCTCGGGCGCGGGATCACCGTGGTCGGGATCGGGGGCGGGCCCCTGGGTGGGAACGCTGTGATCGGGGGCGGGCCCCTGGGTGGGAGCGCCGTGATCGGGGGCGGGTCCCTGGGTGGGACCGGGGTCCGGGTCGGGGTTCGGCGTGGTCGTGTCGTCGGTGTCCATGATCGCAGGGTCGGTCCGGCGCGCCCGACGCACCATCCGGAATCGTCCCTAGGGG
>DATNGY010000455.1:0-3901 GCA_035605735.1 Solirubrobacteraceae bacterium | reverse complement strand
GGTCACCGGTGGGGCTAACACCACGATCCCGGTGACGCCGGCCGAACGCGAACACCCGATGAGAGCGGGGTCCCTTTGCGCTACAGCCCGGTGCCGCCCGCGGCGACGAGCGCGCCCGCCACCGCTGCGGCCGCGAGCGCGAGGCCTCCGGCCCACGCGAGCGCCGGCTGCCCGCGGCGCTCGGCGACGACGTAGACGGCGCCGACGAGCGCCCCGCCGACGAGCCCGCCGATGTGCCCCCCGACCGAGATGTTCGAGAGCACGAACGAGAGCCCGAGATTCAGGATGATGAGCGCCCCGATGCCCGTCTGGAGCGGGTTGATCCCGCGGGCGCGCATCTCGACCGCCGCAGCGCCCATGAGCCCGAAGACGGCGCCCGAGGCGCCGACCGTGGCGGTCGTCGGCTCGACGACGAGCGCGCCGAACGAGCCCCACAGCAGCGCCGTGAAGTAGAGCAGCGCGAAGCGCGCCGAGCCGAGCGCGGGCTCGAGCATCTGCCCGAGGATCCACAGCAGGTACATGTTGAAGAGGATGTGCAGCGGCCCGGCGTGCAGGAAGCCGGCCGTCACCAGGCGCCAGTAGTCGTGCCCGAGATGCACGTCCGGGCCGTCGAGGAACAGCTCGTTCCACAGCGAGCCCGACCCGCCGCTGAGGCCGCTGGTGGCCAGGAACGTGACGGCGCAGAGGATGATGAGCCCGACCGTGACGCGCGGCTCGGTGCTCGTGCTCTGCAGCGTGCGCACCTGAGTGCGCTGGCGCGAACACTCCGGGCAGCGCATGCCAACCGGCGTCGGCGTCATGCACTCGGGGCAGATCGGGCGCCCGCAGGACGAGCACGAGACCGCGGTCGCGCGGCCGGGGTGGCGATAGCACGTCTGGGTGGCCGGAGCGGCCGCGGCGGAGGACTCCATGGGGCTCGTTTGAGGGTACCCGCCGCGCGTCAGGGCGCCGTCAGGCCGCCCGCCTGCGTGCCAGAGTGCGCGCCGTCGCTGCGACCCTCGACCTGCTGCGCGCCGCCGCCTCCGACGACCCCGTCCTCGACGTCGCCGTCTCGCACGCGCTCCTGCGCGAGGTCGCCGTCGGGCGCCGCGGCGCCGCCCTGCGCATCTTCCGCCCCGCGCCGGCCGTCGCCTTCGGCCGGCTCGACGCGCTTCGGCCCGGCTTCCCGCAGGCGTGCGCCTGGGCGGCGGCGCACGGCTACGTCCCCGTGCTCCGCTCGGTCGGCGGGCACGCCGCGGTCTACGACGAGCGCTGCGTGCTCGTCGAGCACGTCACGCCCGAGGACGACGTGACCGCCGGGCTGCAGGAGCGCTTCGCCGCCCTGGCGGGGCGCGTGCGCGAAGTCCTCGCCGAGGCCGGCCTCGACGCGCGCGTCGGCGAGCTCTCGCGCGAGTACTGCCCCGGGGCGTACTCGATCAACGTCGGCGGGCGCCTCAAGGTCGTCGGCGTCGCCCAGCGGACGATCCGCGGCGCGGCGCTCGCCAGCGCGGTCGTCGTCGTCGCGGGCGGTCCGGACCTGCGCGCGGCGATCACGCCGGTCTACGCTCGCCTCGAGCTCGACGTCGACCCGGCCACGGCGGGCGCGCTCGACGAGGCGCTGCCGGGGCTCACGGCGGCCGGCGTCGCCGCCCGGCTCGAGGAGCGCTTCGCCCGCGACTGGCGGCTCGTGCCGCGGGAGCTCGATCCGGCGCTGCTGGCGGCGGCGGGCCAGCTGGCGGCCCGCCACCGGGCGGCATGGGCGCCCGGTGGCGGCTGACGGAGCGCGCTCAGGCCACCGACGCGACGACGACCGGCGCGGACGTCGGCGCGGGCGAGCCGCCGGGCGGCTCGCGCGAGACGAGCACGCGCGCGACGCCCCGCTCCTTGAGGTCGCCGCCCACGCGCACGTCGGCCCGGCCGTCGGGCCCGGGACGGAAGAGCGTCCCGGCAGGCACCGGCGCGCGGCGCCCGCGCTGCAGCCAGACCTCGTAGACGCGGTCGCCGGCCGGCGCCGGGAAGTCGCGCAGCCGCAGCCTGGTGTCGCCGTCCTCGTGCACGAGCTCGGCCTTCGCCGACGGCGCGCCGGGGAGGCTGACCTGCGCGGCCGTCGTCGTAACGCCGTGCTCGCGCGTCAAGAGGACGCCGGCGCCGATCCCGAGCGCCAGCAGCGCGCAGGCGAGCACGGTCGCCGGCACGGGCCCGAGAGCGACGATCGGGCGCCGCCACCAGGGCACCTTGGCGCGCTCCTTCGGGGACGGCGCAGCGGCCGCCGCGGCCTCCTCCCGCACGACGGCGAGGATCCGCACGCGCAGCTCAGGCGGAGGCTCGAGCTGCGGAGCGGCGAGCGGCAGCGCCTGGGCGGCGACCTCGAGCTCGGCGACCTCGCGCTGGCAGATCTCGCAGCCGCGCAGGTGCTCGACGTACTCGTCGCGATCGGCCTCGCCGAGGGCGCCGAGCACGTAGGCGCCCGCGTCCTCGTGGCGGGGGCAGCCGCTCATCCGGGGGCCTCCTGCACGCCGGCGAGGAGCGCCCGCATCTTGTGCAGTCCGAGGCGCATCCTCCCCTTGACCGTACCGATCGGCTGTTCGAGCATCGACGCGATCTCGCTGTGGGAGAACCCGCCGAAGTAAGCGAGCTCGATGACGCGGCTCTGCTCGGCCGGCAGCTCCTCGAGCGCAGCCCGCACCTCGCGCGCCTCGTCGCGCCGCGCGACCTCGATCTCGGTGCGCTCGGTCGCCTCGAAGCGCTCCTCGATGCCCTCGTCGCTCGCGCGGCGGCGGTCGTGGACCATCGCGCGGCGCAGCGCGTCGATCGCGCGGTTGTGGACGATGCCCAGGACCCACGTGCGCACCGAGCCGCGCGCGCGGTCGTAGCGCTCTCCCGAGCGCCACATGCTCAGGAAGGCCTCCTGCACGACGTCCTCGGCGGACTGCCGGCGCCCGGTCATGCGATAGGCGAGCGAGAACGCCGCCGTGGCGTGGCGGTCGTAGATGCGCTCGAAGGCGCTTGCGTCCCCACGGCGCACGAGCTGCATGAGGTCTTCATCGGCGAGCTGATCGAGCCCCATCGGCTGCGTGTCCATGCGCGGCCGGGGCTCGATCGGATCAGCGGCGGGGCAGAACTCGACGCACTTCGTGCATCGTGCGCTGAGCCAGCTCGGCCACGTTGGCCGGTCTGCGCCGCTTGCTCTGGGCGCGCACGCGCAGGATCACGAGGCCCGCGCCGGCGGCCGTGCCGATCGCGGCGGCGGCGACCGGGCGCACCCAGTTGCGCGGGTCGCGCATCGCGCGCAGCTCCCAGGACTCGAGCTCCTCGGCCGCGAGGTCGGTGAGGCTCTGCAGCGTCGCCTCCAGGCGCAGCGCGAGGTCCTCCGGCGGCTCGACGGGCCGCAGCGCGCGCTCGAGCAGCGCCTCGATGTCCGCGGCGATGGGCTCGCTCACGTCAGCGCCCCTCTCCGGCCTGCGCGCCGACCAGCTCCTCGAGCTGCTTGATGGCGCGGTGGATGAGCACCTTCGTCGCGCCGTCCGAGCGGCCCATGGCGCGGGCGATCTCGCGATTGTCCATGCCGAGGGCGAAGCGCATGATCAGCGCCTCGCGGCGGTCGTCGGGCAGCTCCTTCACGCCGTCCAGGATTCGCGCCAGCTCGTCGCGACCCTCCACGAGGGTCTCGGTCGTGTGCGGGGCGCTCAACATCGTCGTGTCGTCGATCGGCGTCTGGGGCTTGCGCGAACGGTCGCGGTACAGGTTGGCGGCGAGATTGTGCGCGATCCGGATCAGCCACGGTCGTAGCGGACGGCCGTCGGACTCCGCGAGCGCCCGCTCGAAGTGCCGGTAGGCCTGCAGGAAGGTCTGCTCCGTGAGGTCCTCCGCGTCGTGGTGGTTGCCGACTCGGTAGTAGGCGTAGGAGTAGACGTCGCGCAGG
>DATNGY010000454.1:0-12639 GCA_035605735.1 Solirubrobacteraceae bacterium | reverse complement strand
CACCATCCCGCCCGTGTGCGTGGACGCGGAGCCCGCCTGCTTAGTGATGCCGAAGTCGGTCAGATAGGCGTGCTCGTCCTCGTCGACGAGCACGTTGGCGGGCTTGACGTCGCGGTGGACGAGGCCACGGCGATGCGCGGCGTCCAGCGCGTCGCCCACCTGGCCCAGGAGCTCCAGTGCCCGTTCCGGCTCGATTGTCCCCTGACGCTCGAGGAGCGAGCCCAGATCTGGCCCGTCGACGTAGCGCATCGCCAGGTACAGCTGCCCGTCGCACTCGCCGGCGTCGTAGATCGGGATGACGTGCGGGTTGTCGAGCGATGCGGCCAGTCGCGGCTCCTTCAGAAACCGGCTGCGGAAGCGGTCGTCGCGCGCGAGCTCGGGCGCGATGAGCTTCAACGCGACCGGGCGCTCGAGCTTGGGATCACGGGCGCGGTAGACGACGCCCATCCCGCCGCGACCGACCAGCGACTCGACCTCGTAACCGGCGAAGCGCGAGCCTGGGCCGACGGTCGTGCTCATGCCGGGCTCGCGGTCAGCGACCAGCCGAAGCGGGTCGCGGTTCCCGGCGCGAGCCCGCCACGCCGCGGTCCGCGACGCACGAACAGCGTCGGCGCGGGCAGGTGCTCGACGATCTGCAGGCGCAGCCGGCCCAGGCCCTCGGTCCGCCAGCGATCCGAGAGACCGACGATCAGCAGACCGGCGTTGCGGGCCGAGGCGATGACGCCGTGGCGCCCGGGCGCCGCAAGCAGCGGCTCGGCGACGATGCCCGCGGTGCGCTGCAGGATCAGCGACGCATCGGCCAGCAGGCGGCTGGCATCACGGCCGTCGTGACGGCGATCGGAGGCGGCGCCGAGAAGCTGCAGCGGCGCGCCGGTCGCGCTCGCGATGCAGGCGCCCAGGTCGAGCGCGGCCCAGTCGTGCCAGGCCGCGCCGAACGGAACGATGATCGGGCCGGCGCGCAGCGCGCCGCCCGCGCGCACGAGCGACGCCACATCGCATGGCGCCTGCTCGAGGATCTCGCGGTCGAGCTGATCGCCGGACGCCTCAGTCACGAGCAGGTCGGCGTCCTCCCTCGACGCCATGCGCACCACGTCGCGCCCGGCTGTCGGGGACGCGAACGCGACGCCGCGCGCGGTGAGCCCCTCCGTCAACAGCGCGGCGCGGCGCGCTGCCAGCGCCGCGGTCGCCTCGCGCAGCTCGCCGGTCGGCACCACCGCCGCGACGATCAGCTCGCGCGACGTCGCCAACGGCGTGGCGACCGACAGCAGGGCGTCCAGGCCCTCCAGGGCACCCGGCACGACGAGGACTGAGCGCTTCGGGGTCGGCGTGGGCGGCGCCGCTGCCGCCGTCGTCTCGAGATCCAGTGCTGGATCCTGCCGCAGGATGGCGTGCTCCAACCGCTTCAACTCTTCCCCCGGCTCGAGGCCGAGCTCGTCCATGAGCTCCTGCCGTGCGCGGCGGTAGGCGTCGAGCGCCTCGGCTTGGCGGCCCGACCGGTAGAGCGCGAGCATCAGCTGGCCGCGCAGCCGCTCGCGCAGCGGATGCTGACCGATCAGCGCCTGCAGTTCCCCGATCAGCGCAGCGTGATGCCCGGCGGCCAGATCCGCGTCGATCCGGCGCTCGAGCCCGGCCCAGCGCAGCTCCTCGAGCCGCGCGACCTCCATCTCGGCGAAGGGCTCGTAGGCGAGATCGGCCAGCGGCGGCCCCCGCCACAGCGCCAGCGCCTCGCGCAGCAGCCGCCCGGCCCTGACGGCGTCAGCCCGATCCGCGGTGGCGACGAGCTGCTCGAAGCGCGACACGTCGACCTCGGACGGCTCCACGCGCAGCGCGTAGCCCGGCGACCGCGTGACGAGCCGGTCATCGCCGAGCTCCTTGCGCAGCCGCGACACGTACACCTGGATGCTCTTGCCGACGGTCCGCGGCGGCGCCGACCCCCACAGCTCGTCGATCAGCCGGTCGACCGAGACGATCTCGTTGGCATGCAGCAGCAGCACCGCGAGGAGCGATCGCTGCTTGACACCCCCCAACTCGAGCGCCAGGCCCGCGTCGACAACCTCCAATGGGCCCAGCAGGCGGAATTCCATTTGCACCGCGCCGATCTCGAGCGACCGTAGCATCGCAGCAGGGGGACTCGCCAGGCATCTACCGGCGTCTACCGCCAGCCACCCCGGACGTCTACCGGCCGCCCGCACAGTGCGCAGCACAACGACTGCACCACGCGGTCGAGACCTTCAGCAAGGAGACACCATGAAGCTCCACCGCCTCTCGCGCATTGCGACTGTCACGCTGACCATCGCCACGGTCGCGGCGCCCACCGCCATGGCCCGCACCCAGGACCTGCGAAGCCCGGACGCCAGGGACGCCGGCGCGGCCGTGACGCAGAGCCGGCATGCCCGGCCGAACCAGGACTTCCGCTCGCCCGACGCGCGTGACGCCGTCCGGACGTCGTCGCTCGCTGGGACGATCGAGCCGGTCGACCGCCGCTCGCCCGACGCGCGTGACGCCGCCGACGGGCGCGGGGCGTTCAGCGCCCCGGAGGTCACGGTCGTGAAGATCGCCCCGCCCGCGCAGGCCCCGGGCACTGGCGGCCTCGACTGGGGCGACGCCGGCATCGGCGCCGGCGCGATGCTCGGGCTGACCCTTATCGCGGTCGGCGGGATCCTGGCCCTCATCCACCGCCGGCACGTCGCGCAGCGCCGGCATCAAACGGCGACGATCGCGTAACGCCGGCGCCGCCGGCAGCGAACCTGGGGAGCCCCGCCGGTCGGCGGGGCTCCTGCCGCGGGTCGCCCCGGTGTCGCCGGGATTCGAGCGTAGACGATCAAGCCGTCCACGCAGGGTCGGGACGAGGGGCGGTCGCCCACAGCACGTCACGGCGCGCGCCGCGGCGACGACCCGAGCGCGGCCGCGCGCGGACTCAGCGCTCGGCCGGCTCGCGCGCCCGGGCGGCCTCGCGTGCCGCCGCCGCGGTGGCGGCGTCGGCGACGGCGCCAAGCGCCTCGAGCTCGGCGGTGATGGCGGTCGTGATGCGATCGGCGTCCGGCGCCGCGTCGCGATCGGCGTGGACGCAGAAGTAGACGGTCCCGTCATAGGAGAGCGCCGCGATGCCGACCGCGTGCTCGGCGGCCAGCGGCACGAGCGGGACGATCCGGCGCAGCGGCGCCCCGAACGCGTAGAGCGTGGTCTGGGGCCCGGGGACGTTGGTCACCGTCACGTTGAACAGGCGCGTCGCGAACAGCGACTGCGCGACCACGCTGTGCAGCGCCGGCGGGGCCAGCCCCGCGAGCTCGACGAGCAGGTGGCGCCGGCCGCCTGGTTTGAGGCCTTGAGCCTCATGGTCTCGGCCCGTACGCGCCGGTAGCGCGCACGCGGCTCGGCCACCGAGACGGGCAGGTGGACGAAGAGCGAGGTGATGCGATTGCCCATCTCCAGGTGCTCGGCCGCGGCGCGGATGTTGACCGGCACCATCGCCCTCAGGCCGTCGGCGGGCGTCTCTCCGCGCCCGATCAGCAGGTCGCGCAGCCCGGCGGTGACCATCGCCAGGAGGACGTCGTTGACGGTGCCGCCGAGCGCGCGCTTGATCGCCTTGAGCTCCTCGAGCGACACTTCGGCGACGGCGAGCCGGCGGTGCTCGCTGAGCGGGACGTTGAGGCTCGTCTTCGGGGCCGCGACGAGCTCGTCGCGGACGAGCAGCTCGATGAGGGCGCGGGCGGCATCGAGCGCCTCGGCGGCGCGCCGGGGATGGCGCACCGCGTCGACGGCCGCACCGGTGGCCGCCCAGGGCACGCCGGCCAGGCGACGCAGGACGCTCGGCGTGTCCGCTTCCTGAAGCGGCTGGATCCGCGGCGCCGGCGGGCGCCGCCGGGCCCTGGGCTCGGCGTCGAGCAGCACGCTGCCGGCGTCGATCGAGCCGACGCCGTCCACGAGGCAATGGTGCGTCTTGGTGGCGAGCGCCCAGCGACCGCCGGCGAGGCCCTCGAGCAGGACCGCGCGCCACAGCGGCCGCCCGCGGTCGAGGCGATGCGACCAGAAGTCGGCCGCCCAGTCGAGCAGCTCGCGCTCGCCGCCGGGCTTCGGCAGGGCGGCGCGGGTGACATGGGCGGCGATGTCGAAGCGCTCGTCGGGCTCCCATGCCGGCCAGCGCAAGCCGCCGGTCGTCCGCCGCGAGAGCCGCTGCCGATATCGCGGCAACGCGTCGATGCGGCGGTCGAGGTGGCGGCGCACGCGCGCGAGCGTGGGAACGCGGCCGCTCGGCAGCGGATCGAAGACCAGCAGCCCGCCGATGTGCATGTGCGCGGTGACGTCCGCGTCCTCGAGCTCCAGGAAGGTCGCGTCAAGCGGGGACAGGGGCTCGACCGAGGACATGCCCGGAGCCTGCTACGGCGACGCCCCGACGACATCCGCGGCGCACGGCACAGGGCCTCCGTGGTCGTCGCGCCGGTGGTCCGCGGTATCCCGCACCGAGCATGTGGCACCGGGCGGTTACGCGACGCCGCCGGCCGGTGCATGCTCGGGCCATGGTGGAGGGGCCTCGATCGGTCACCAAAGCCGTCCGGCGGGTGGCGCTGGAGCTCCCGGCCCCGCGGCTCGACCTCGTCGCGCGCGAGCTGCGCCGGCGCGCCCCCGCCAATCCGGCGCCCGGTCTCGTCGGGCGCGCTGTCGGCGGCCTCGAGGTCGAGCTGGCCGCCGTGCGGCGCCAGCTCGGCCGGCGCCGGTAAGTCAGCGCGACCACGCCGGCGCGCCGCCCTCAGCCGGAGCCCCCGGCGACCTGACCCTCCTCTTCGACCAGCGCGAGCCCAGCCGAGCTCCGGGCCCCGTCGGCGCCGTCGCGCAGCAGCTCGCGCCAGCGGCCCGCGTCGACCCGCGCCGGCGCGCTCGTCTGCATGAAGTCGACCAGCACCCGCACGAAGCGCAGCGGGTCGTCCAGGTGCGGGAAGTGCCCCGCGTTGGGGAAAACCTCCAGCCGGCAGCCCGGCACGAGCCGGCGCGCTGCGCGGGCGTGATCGACCGGAATGATCGGGTCGCGCTCGCCCCACACGACGAGGAACGGGATCGCGCCGGCGAGGTAGAGGCGATCGCGCGCGTCGACGCGCTGACCCCCGGGATCGACGATGGTCCGCAACGTGTGCAGGAATGCCGAGCGCGCCTCGCCGTCCGAGAGCGAGGCGTGACCGCGAAGTACCTCCTCGACGTCGGTATGGACGCGCAGGCCGACGCGGCCGAGCAGCCGTCCCGCGGCGCGGCCGGCGCCGAGGACCCACTCGTTGACCAGCAGCGGAAGCACGAGCTCCGACCCCGGAAGGCTGGCGGCCCGCAGCAGCACGTTGATATCGCGCCCCAGCCCGCCGCTGCTTACGAGGACCAGGCGCTCGCAGTGCTCGGGGAACTGGTACGCGAGCTGCATGGCCACGCCACCGCCCAGCGAGTGCCCGACGAACGTCGCCCGCTCGTGTCCCAGGGCGATCAGGAGGTCGCGGATGCCGCTCGCGTAGGCGCCGAGGGAGTAGTCGCCCCGGGGCTTGGCCGACTCGCCGTGGCCGAGCAGGTCGGGCGCGACGACGGTGAAGTGCTCGGCCAGCGCGGGCACGACCTTGCCCCACGTGGCCGAAGTCGACGTGATCCCGTGGACGAGCACGACGACGGGGCCGTCGCCGGCCGAGCGATAGAACACGCGATGGCCGTGCAGGACGACGTCCTGCAGCTGATCGGCCTCCGGCTCGGCGTTCACGGCGCTCAGGCGCCCTGCGCGCTGGCCAGCGGCGTGGCGGCGGGCTCGAGGACCTGCTCGGCGAGCTCGACGAGGCGGTTGGCGTAGCCCCACTCGTTGTCGTACCACGCGACGACCTTGACCTGCGTCCCGTCGACGACGCTCGTCAGCGGCGCGTCGAAGACCGACGAGTAGGACGACTTGACGATGTCGGTGGAGACCATCGGGTCCTCGCTGTAGGCGAGGATGCCGGTCATCGGGCCGCTGTCGGCGCGCTCGCGGAAGGCGGCGTTGACCTCGTCGGCGCTCGTGGCGCGCTCGACCTCGACGGTCAGGTCGACGATCGACCCGGTCGGGACCGGCGCGCGCACCGCGATGCCGAGCAGGCGACCCTCGAGCTCGGGGATCACGAGCCCGATCGCCTTGGCCGCCCCGGTGCTCGTGGGCACCAAGTTGATGGCCGCCGCCCGGGCGCGCCGCATGTCCGAGTGTGGCCCGTCGAGGAGGTTCTGATCCGACGTGTAGGCGTGAATGGTTGTCATCTGGCCGTGACGGATGCCGGCGGCCTCGTGGAGCACCTTCGCCACGGGGGCCAGGCAGTTCGTCGTGCACGAGGCGTTGGTGATGATGTGGTGGGACTCCGGGTCATAGACCTCGTGGAAGTTGACGCCGAGCACGACGTTGGCGTCCACGGGCTCGTCGCCCTTGCTCGGCGCGGAGACGATGACCTTGCGCGCGCCCGCGTTCAGGTGGCTGTCGCCGTCCGCGCGCGTGCGGAATCGGCCCGTCGACTCGATGACGACCTCGACCCCGAGATCGCCCCACGGCAGCGCGTCCGGCTCGCCCTCGGAGAGCACGCGGATCTCGCGGCCGTCGATGCTGATGATGCTGCCGTCGCACCGTACTTCGGCCGGGAAGCGCCCGAAGACCGAGCATCGCGGGATCAGCGACGTCGTTGACGGCGACGATCTCGAGGTCTGCGCCGCACTCGTGCGCCGAGCGCAGGACGCTGCGGCCGATGCGACCGAAGCCGTTGACGGCGACGCGGGTCGGCATGGAAGGGTCTCCTGATGTCGAGGACGAGGAGCACGCGACGCTACGCGCGGTGCCCGCGACCGGCATCCGCGATCTCTTCGCATCGCCGTCCGTAGCTCTCCACCCGCGCAGCGTGCGCTCGCGAGAAGGCTACGGATGTCAGAGCACGGTCGCCAGGACGATCACCGCCGCCACGATCGCAACGGCCGACAAGAGGAGCAGGAGGAAGGCCGCGTCCTCGATCAGGTCGGCCAGGCGGTCAACCGACCGGTGCGGCGCATTCGACTCATCGAAGGTGGCAGGCATGGTGGCCTCCTTGCGAATGTGGACGTCACGAGTCTCGGGACCAGCGCGGGCGCCCACAAGCGTGCAGATCACGCGATCGAGTGCGTGAAAACGCGCAACGCTCGATCTCTACGCCCCAACGGACGCGTGCGCGCTCCTGGCCCGCCTCGAGCCCGTGGTCGTTGCCACGGCCGAGTTGCTCGACGACGCCGACGCCCTCGTGTCCCGGGATGATGGGCAGCGTGGGCTTGACCGGCCACTCGCCGCGCGTGGCACGAATGTCGGTGTGACACGGGCCGGACGTCTCGATGCCGACGAGCACCTGGTCGGCGCCCGGTTCGGGCACCGGCACGTCGTCGATCTCGAGCGGACGGTCGAAGCTGTGAACGACGGCGGCCTTCATCCGAACGCTCCTCTCGGGGTCTCGGTCCACGCGCAGTCACTGGCAGCGGCTCGGATCGGCTCGGATCGCATCGGACATGTTCCGCCCGCACCTTCGGTAGTTCGCCCCCGCGGGCTCGTGCGCGAGGCCGCTGGCCCATCCGCATCCGTGGTTGTCCCGGACAGCCTCTGCACCCGCCTGCGGATGGCGCGCGCACCCCCGCGCGAGAACGTGAGCGGCGATGGAGCGCAGTCGCCACCAGGACCATGAGCCGGCGCGCGTCGTCGTCGCGGGCGGCGGCGTGGCGGGGCTCGAGACCCTCGTCGCGCTGCGCAGCCTGACCGGCGCAGCGACCGCCCTCACGCTCGTCTCGCCCGAGGACGACTTCACCCTCCGCGCGCTGGACGTGTTCGAGCCCTTCGGCCTGGGCACGCCTCGCCGGTACCCGCTGGCCGAGCTCGCGGCCGATCTCGGCGCGCGCCGGCAGCGCGACGCCGTCGAGCGCGTGGACGCCGACGACCGCGCGCTTCACCTGCGATCAGGCGCGGTCGTCGAGTACGACGTGCTCGTGCTGGCCCTTGGCGCCTTCCCCTACCCCGCCTACGAGCACGGCGTGTGCTTCGATCGCGCGCACGAGCCCACCGCCTTCGACGACCTCCTGGCCGACCTGCGCGCAGAGCTCGCGGGCCACGTGGCGATCGTGATTCCCCCCGGTATCGCGTGGACGCTGCCGGGCTACGAGCTCGCGCTGATGGTCGCCGCGCTCGACGGCGGCGGTCGACCCGACACGCCGCGGGTCACGCTGATCACGCCCGAGCACGAGCCGCTCAGCGCCTTCGGCCCGCCGGCGAGCGCCATGGTGCGCGAGGAGCTGGCGAGCGCCGGCGTCGAGCTGCTGACGGGCGCAAGCGCCCACGTGCCGTCGGACACCATCGTCAGGATCGCCGGCACCCGGTGGCTGCGCTGCGACCGCGTCGTGCACCTGCCCCTGCTCGCCGGCCCGAGCGTGGACGGCGTTCCGTGCGATGCCGGCGGCTTCATGCTCGTCGACGATCGCTTCCGGGTGATCGGCGAGGATGCGGTCTTCGCCGTGGGCGACGGCGCCGCGGGGCCCTACAAGCAGGGTGGCCTAGCCGCGCAGCAGGCCGACGTCGCCGCGGGGCAGATCGCCGAGCTGATCGGCGCCGACCGTGTCGGACGCCCCTATCTGCCGGTCCTGCGCGGCCTGCTGCGCACGTCGCACGGCCCGCGCTACCTGCGCGCCGAGCCCCCGGGCGGCGCCCGCTCGGCCGAGGTCTCCGAGCAGTGCCTCTGGTGGCCGCCCAGCAAGGTCGCCTCGCGCTGGCTCACGCCGTGGCTCGCCGCGCGCGACCTCGAGGGACGCCCCGCGCCGGCGGCGCACCGCCTGCCGTCGGGCGGCATCAGCCGCGTCGCCGACAGCCCCCGTCCGTAACCTCCGCCTGCACGTGACCCGGCCCACGACGAGCACGCGGTGAACTCATGCCCAGCGCTCCTCTGAACGTCGTCATCGCCGGCGGCGGCGTCGCCGGTCTCGAGGCCCTGCTGGCGCTGCGCGCGCTGGCCGCAGACCGCGTCGATCTGACGCTGATCGCGCCCGACGACCACTTCGCCTACCGGCCACTCGCCGTCGCCCAGCCCTTCGCGCTGGGCGCGTCGCCTCGCCGAGCGCACGGTCCGCACGGCGACGGCCGGACGATCGCCTACTAGCCAGTCGCGGCGCCGACCAGCGCGCCGATCCCTGCGGTGACGGCCATGGCGACGGCACCCCAGGCGATCACCCGGACGGTCGCCCGACGCCGCGGCGCCCCACCCAGCCGCGCGCCGAGGTCCCCGAGCAGCGCGAGCGCCGTCAGCGTCACGATTACGGCGACACCGACCCGCGCCGGCGCCGGCGCCGCCGCGACCGCCAGCAGCGGCAGCGCCGCCCCTGCCGAGAACGACAGCGCCGACGTCCACGCGGCCTGAAACGGGCGCGCCAGCCGCTGCTCATCGAGGCCGAGCTCGTCACGCATGTGCGCCTCCAACGCGCCGCCCCGAGACAAGGTGAGCGCCACCTCGCTTGCCAGCTGCGGAGGCAGGCCCCGACGCTCATAGATCCCGGCGAGCTCGCGCAGCTCGCTGTCCGGGTGGCGGCGAAGCTCGCGCTCCTCCAGGCGGATGTCAGCCTGCTCGGCGTCGCGCTGCGAGCTGACCGACACGTACTCCCCGGCGGCCATCGACAACGCCCCGGCCACCAACCCGGCGATCCCGGCAGTCACGATCGCGGCGCCCGACGCACCGGACGCGGCGACGCCGAGCACAAGGCTCGCGGTCGACAAGATGCCGTCGTTGGCGCCCAGCACGGCAGCCCGCAACCAGTTGGATCGATGGCTGAGATGCACCGCGGGACGGGACGTCGACGAACGCACGCGATGTCGACCGTACCCTCGCGCCGCCCGAGCCTCGAGGGCGCGGCTCGGCGCCAGGAGGCGACGCTCGGTGCGTCATGGACCGACCGCGTCGGCCGCGGCGGGACGTCAGGTTCCGTCGCGGCGTTGCAGGAGGAACTCGCGCACCAACGCCGCGGACCGATCGGCCTCCTCCAGGAGGAAGAGGTGGCCGCCGCCCGTGATCACCTCGAGCCGCGCGAGCGGTATCAGCTTCGCCAGCAGGCGCCCGTTGGCCAGCGGGATGATCGGATCGTCGTCTCCTGCCATGACGAGCGTGGGATGGCGGATGGACCGCAACCACGGAACGTTGGTCCACCCCCACATCGCATAGAGCTGCGCGAAGTAGCCTCGCGGCGACGGGGGGCGGCTCATGCGCGCGTGCGCCTGCTCCGCCAGCAGCTCGGGCTCGCGCCCGATGCGCCCGCCGTAGAGCGTCGGCGCGACCTTGCGGAAGTACGCGGGCGAGTAGTAGCGCAGCGGCGTCACCAGCGTCAGCATGGCGCCTGGCCGGCCGGGGACGCCTCCGAGCCCCGGGATCCCGGGAGCCGTGGCGGCGAGCACGAGCCTGCGGACGCGATCCGGAGACTGCCGCACGAGCTGCTGCGCGAGCGCGCCGCCGAACGAGACGCCGAGTACGTCGACCGCCTGGTAGCCGAGCGCGCCGATGAGGCGGTCGACCGTGCGCGCGAGGGCGCCCATGCGACGCGGGCGACGCCAGTTCGTTGACTCCCCGACACCCGGAGCGTCGAAGGTGATCGTCTGGATGCCGGAACCGTCGAGCGCCCGCTCGAACGGATGCCACATCTCGATGTTGCCGCCGATGCCCATGACGAGCAGCAGCGGCCGCCCCGCGCCGCGGATGGCGGCGCGGATACGTATCCCGTCGACCTCGACGAAGCGGATACGGTCGTCACCCGCGTCTGGTCCCGAGAGCCGCGACTGGCCTCGGGTTCCGTGCATCCCGAATCGGGGCGTCCGCCGCGGCGCCGGCGACGAGTCCTCGCCGCCGCGGCTGCTGCTCGACGCGCTCACGCACTCTCGCTTCGCGACCTTACCCACGGCGTGGCGGGGAAGCGCCTCGATGAGCCCGAACGGCTGCGGGGATCGCGCTCGGATCGCCGGTGCTGTTGCACGTCGAACGCGCTCTCTGTCGTAAGGGTGATCGCCGCGCTCAGCGTCCTCGTCCAGGCCACCCGCGGGTGCCTTCCGACTGGGCATCTCCGCGCCCCCGGAGAAGCGGGGTGCGTGTGCGACTCAAGAGCCGGAGCCTGCCGTACTCGCGGGCGCGGCGATCGGAATCCCTCGGTCGGTCTCGGGCGGCGGGACCATCGGCCCGTCGCCGGCGGACGGGTCGATGATGCCCGCCTCCAGCCAGGTGTGCCGGCCCTTGAGGACGTCGAGCGCCAGGCGGTGGTTGGGCGCGTCGGCTTTGCTCCACAGCTCGTGGAACAGCCGCTCCGTGCGCTGGTGGGCCTGGATGCAGAAGACCTCGGCCAGCTCGCGGGTCTCGGTCGCCCGCTCGGGGTGCTCCCGCATCGCCGTCTGGGCGTAGACCACGGCCGCGGACATGGCGAACAACTCGGCTCCGATGTCCACGATCCGTCCGAGGAAGGCTCCGTGGCCCTCGGTGCCTTCCCGCCAGCGGGCCATGCCGTAGAACGTGGAGCGCGCGAGCTTGCGGCTGGCGCGCTCGACGAACCGCATATGCCCGGCCAGATCGCCGTAGTCGGCATATGACCGGGGGCCCTGGCCGCGGCCGAGAGCCAGTCGGGGGTACCAGTTGGCATAGAAGGCACCGGTCCGGCCCAGCGCCTGCGCCTTGCGTCCGGCGGAGAGGTCGGGCTCCATGAGGTCCCCGGCCACCTTGAGGTGCTGATCGAGCGCCTCGCGCGCGACGATCAGATGCATGATCTCCGTGGAGCCCTCGAAGATGCGGTTGACGCGCAGGTCCCGCATGTTCTGCTCGACCGGCACGCCACGCAGGCCGCGGGCCTGCAACGACCGGGCCGTCTCGTAGCCGCGGCCGCCGCACACCTGCATGAGCTCGTCGACGACCTGCCAGCCCAGCTCGGAACCGTAGAGCTTGGCGAGCGCGGCCTCGATGCGCACGTCGTTGCGCTTCTCGTCCGCCAGCCGGCTGGTCACGTCGAGCATGGCCTCGAGTCCGAAGGCGGTCGCGGCGATGAACGCGATGTGCTGCGCAACCTCGTCGTGCTCGCCGACCGGCTTGCCCCACTGGACGCGCTGGCTGGCGAACTCGCGGGCGATCTTCGTCGCCCACTTGCTGACCCCGGCGTTGAGGGCCGGCAGCGCGAGGCGGCCGGTGTTGAGCGTGGCCAGTGCGATCTTGAGGCCTTGGCCTACGCCGCCGATCACGTTCTCCTTTGGCACGTAGGCGTCGGTGTACCGGGTCTGGGAGTTCTCGATACCGCGCAGTCCCATGAACTCGATGCGCGCCTCGACGACCACGCCCTCGGTCTCGCTCGGCACGATGAAGGCGGTGATGCCGCCCCGGTGACCGTCGCTGCGGGGCACCTTGGCCAGCACGACCAGGACGTCGGCCACGGTCCCGTTGGTCGTCCACAGCTTGCGGCCGTTAAGCACGTAGCCGCTGCCGTCCTCGGTGGGGGTCGCGGTGGTCGACACCCTGGCGGGGTCCGAGCCCACGCCGGGCTCGGTCAGCGCGAAGGCGGACAGGTGCGAAGTGCAGACCCTCGGCAGCCACTCGCGCTTTTGCTCCTCCGAGCCGGCCAGCAGCAGGGGCTGCGCCAGCCCGATCG
>DATNGY010000453.1:0-7278 GCA_035605735.1 Solirubrobacteraceae bacterium | reverse complement strand
GTGACGAGCGCGACGTCCTCGCCCTCCTCGAGAGCCACCAGGAGCTCGCGACCGAGCGCGCGCCGCACGACCTCGGGGAGCCACGCGCCCACCGCCCGCCGCCGCCGCGCCGCCGGCCGCGGCCCGGGGTCGCCCGGCGGTGGCGGCTTCGCCCGGGCAGCCGCGCGCAGCGTGTCGTAGGCCGCGTTGATCTGCGCCATGAGCTCGACGTCGCCCGTCCCGCTGCGATCGGGGTGGTGGCGCTTGGCAAGCCGACGGTAGGCCGCGACGAGCTCCGCAGGGGTCGCATCTGGCTGCAGGCCGAGCACGGCGTACGGGTCCATCGCCCCCATTGTGGCCGCTGAGATCGCGCGGGGGCGCGAAAACATGTTGCGCACCACCCGGTGCGCGGGCATGCTCGCACCATGGCCAGGAGCGCAGGAAGAAACGGCGCGCCACGGGGCGGCATCGACCTCGGAGGCACGAAGATCCAGACCGTCGTCGTCGACGCCGACAACGAGGTCCTCGGCCAGGCCCGTCACCCCACGCCGACGGAGGGCGGCCCGCCCGACGTCGCGCGGGCGATGGCGGCCGCGCTCGAGGAGGCCGCGCAGGGCGCCGGCGTCGCGAGCGCCGAGCTCGAGGGCGTCGGCGTCGGCTCGCCCGGCGACGTGGACGCCTCGAAGGGCACGGTCACGAGCGCGCGCAACCTGCCCGACTGGGCCGGGGCGTTCGCGCTCGGCCCCGAGCTCGGCGAGGCGCTCGGGACGCCCATCGCGCTCGGCAACGATGTCCAGGTCGCCACGGACGCCGAGGCGCTGCTCGGCGCGGGGCGCCCCTACCCCTCGCTCCTCGGCGTCTTCTGGGGCACCGGCGTCGGCGGCGGCATCGTCCTCGACGGCAAGCCCTGGCTCGGGCGCAGCGCGGCGGGCGAGATCGGGCACATGGTCGTCGAGCAGGGCGGTCGCCGCTGCGGCTGCGGGCGGCGCGGGTGCATGGAGGCCTATGCCGGCCGCGCGTCGATGGAGCACCGCGCGCGCAAGCTCCACGAGGACGGGCGCAAGACCGACCTCTTCCACATCGCCCGCAAGCGCGGGCGCGACCGGCTCACGAGCGGCATCTGGGCCCGAGCGCTCGACCACGGCGACCACCTCGCGACCGAGCTCTTGGACGATGCCGTCGAGGCGCTCGGCACGGGCATCGCCTCCGCGCAGAACCTCCTCGACGTCGAGGCGATCGTCATCGGCGGGGGCCTCGGCCTGCGGCTCGGCGAGCCGTTCGTCGAGCGCATCCGGACCGCGATGCACCCGCACCTCTTCACCGACGACGATCCGCCCGCCGTGCACCTCGCCGCGCTCGGCGACCTCGGCGGCGCGATCGGCGCCGCGCTGCTCGCTCGGAACAGAAAGGCGTGATCGGGGCGGGAGGTGCGCGATCGTCTCCGGGTGCGCGGTCAGCGCTCCGCGACGTACAGCGATTGAGCCGAGAGGCCGAGCGGCCCGATTTCGTCATGTAGCGCCGACGACGCGAGCCCGATGCCGGTCGGCTCGAGCACGGTGCGGGCGTCGAGGCGCACCCACTCGCCGATCGGCTCGCGATGCAGCTGGACCGTCAGGTCGGTGTTGACGAAGATCCAGCGCGACCAGTCGAGCACGGCGCTGACGCCGTTGCCGAAGTCGGCCGCCGCCGCGACGCGAGCCAGCGGCGAGGGCGCCGCGTCGTCGACGAGCGGCCGCGCGAGGCGAAACCAGACGCGCGCCGGGCCCGGCCCGAAGCCCGTCGCGCCCGCGAAGCGGATCTCCATGCCCGTGAGGTGAAAGCCCTCGACGGGGGCGCCCGCCGGCGCGGGGAAGCGTTGCTCGCGCGCGTGCTCGGGGCCGGCCGGCGCGTCGGCCGCGGGCCGCGCCTGCGCCGGCAGCGCCACCTCCGCGCGCCGGACGCGGACCGCCCGGCAGCGCAGCACCGGACGCCCGGCGGCCGCCATCTCGGCCTCGACGAGCTGCAGGCGCCGGCCGCCTCGTGCGAGCTCGGTCACCACGGTCAGCGGCGCGAGCGGCACGGGCGCGAGGAACTCGAACGTCAGCCGCACGACCGAGAAGCCCTCGGCCTGCACGGCCTCGGCCACGAGCGCCGCCGGGGCGCCCCCGTGAAGCGCGTCCGGATCCCACGGTCCGCGGGCGTGCCCGGTGGGCACGAAGTCGCCGTCCCGGCGCGCGAAGATCGGCTCCGCGCTCAACGCAGCTCCCGGCGGACGACGAGCTTGAGCCCGGACCACACCTCGTCGACCGCGGCGACCTTGACGTCGACGAGCCCCGTCGGCAGGAGCACTTCGCGCACGACGTCCTCGGTGACGTCGGTCGCGATCTTCGAGGCGCGCTTGGGCCAGCACACCCAGACCGCCCCGGCGGGCGCGATCGCCCTCCGCAGCGAGTTGGCTCGCCGCGCGAGCGCGCGCCGCTCGGTGACGAAGCAGAGCACGAGGTCCAGCGGGGCGCGCAGCGCGCGCCGGACGGTCACCCCCTCGAGCGGCCCGAGGAGCGCGTCGAGATCCGGTCCCGTCCCGACCCAGGCGACCGTCATCCCGGGCTCGAGTCCGAGCTTGCGGTGCAGCGGTCGACCCGAATAGCCGGAAGTCATCGCCCGGCCTCGGCGGCGACCTCGGCGATCAACCGCGAGAGTTGCGCCCCCTGCCACGCGATCGGCGAGCGGCCCTCCTCCTCCACGACGAGCCGCGCGCCCGGGATGGCGCGCGCGTAGGCCTCCCCCACCGCCAGCGGGTGGCCGGGGTCGGGCTCGTCGCGGTCGGCGACGACGACGGTCGGGGCGTCGATCACGTCAAGGTCCTCGAGCGTTCCGAACGGGCGCGAGCGCGGCACGACGCGCAGCGCGTCGGCCACGGCGGCGGGGTGCTCGTGGGCGGCGAGGCGCTGGCGCAGGACGGTGAGCGTCGTCTCGCGCCAGCGCTCGGGGACCTTGGGGTCGCCGTAGGCGCGCACGAAGCCCTCGACGCCGCCCGAGCGCAGCCCCTCGGCGAGCGCGTCCCAGCGGGCGAGGCCGGCGGGATCGCCGAAGCCGTCGTCGTCGTAGGCGGGCGTGATGAGCACGAGGCCCGCGACGCGCTCGGGCCACTCGAGCGCGACGCGCAGGGCCGTGTGCGCGCCCATCGACGCGCCCGCGAGCACCGCGCGCCGCACGCGGCGCTCGTCCATGATCCGCACGAGGTCGTTCGCGAGCTCCTCGTAGCCGTAGGCGTCCGCGGCGGGCGCCGGATCGGACCGGCCGTGGCCGCGCGCGTCGTAGGCGATGACGCGATGACCGCCACGCTCGAGCGCGCGCGAGCCCATGACCACGTAGCGGTGCGTCGCCGTCAGCCCGTGCAGGAGCACGACTGGGGCTCCCTCGCCCGCCTGCACGACGTGGAGATGCATCGGCGGAGTCCTATCATCGAAGCCATGGCCGTCATCGACGTCACCGAGCAAGACTTCGAGCGCGAGGTCGTCGAGCGCTCGCGCACGATCCCCGTCGTCGTCGACTTCTGGGCCGAGTGGTGCGCTCCGTGCCGGACCCTCGGTCCGCTGCTCGAGCGCGCCGCCGCCGCCCGCGAGGGCGAGGTGCTGCTCGCCAAGCTCGACACCGACGCCAACCCGAGCCTCGCGCAAGCCTTCCAGATCCAGGGCATCCCCGCGGTGAAAGCCTTCCGCGACGGGCGTGTAGTCGACGAGTTCGTCGGCGCCCAGCCGCCCCCGGTCGTCGAGCGCTTCTTCGACGGTCTCGTTCCCAACGAGGCCGACCGGCTCGTCGAGGGGGGTGACGAGGCGTCGCTGCGGCGCGCGCTCGAGCTGCAGCCCGGGCGCGCCGACGCCGCGATCGCCCTCGCCGGGCTCCTGCACCGCCGCGGCGACGAGGACGAGGCGCTCGAGGTGCTCGGCAACGTCGCCGGCTCGTTCCAGGCCGACGGGCTCGCGGCCCGGATCCGCCTCGAGCGGGCCGAGGGCCTCGATCTCGAGGACGCGTTCATCGCGCTCGACGAGGGCGACGCCGAGCGCGCAATCGAGCTCCTGCTCGACGCGTTGCCCTCCGCCGACGGCTACCGGGACGACATCCGACGCGTCACCGTCGCCGTCCTCGACGACCTCGGCGTCGAGCATCCGCTCGCGCGCGACGCGCGCCGGCGGCTCGCCGCGGCGCTGTACTGACGGCCGTGCTGCGCGAGCGCTTTCCGGGCCTCTCCGACGGCTGGGCGCGCCTCGACGGCCCCGCGGGGACGCAGATGGTCGACGACGCCATCGACGCGATGACGGCGTGGATGCGCTCGGGACGCTCGGCCAACCACGGCGGGACCTTCGCTGCGGCCCTGGCCACCGACGGGCTCGTCGACGAGACGCGCGCGGCCGTCGGCCGCCTCCTCGGCGCCGACGCCCGCGGCGTCGTCTTCGGACCGTCGATGACCGCGCTCGCGATGCGCTTCGCGGCCGCCGCCGGGCGCGCGCTGGAGCGCGGCGACGAGCTCGTCGTCACCCGCCTGGACCACGACGCCAACGTCCAGCCGTGGCGGATCGCCGCCGAGCGCGCGGGCGCGACGGTCCGCTACGCCGAGCCCGAGCCCGGCACGCTCGAGCTGCCGGCCGCGGCGGTCGAGGCGGTGCTCTCGAAGCGCACGCGGTGGGTGGCCGTGACCGCCGCGAGCAACTCGCTCGGCACCGTCCCCGACCTAGCGGGCATCGTCGCCGCTGCCCACGCGTCCGGCGCGCGCGTGTTCCTCGACGCCGTGCACGCCGCGGCGCACCGCCCGCTCGACGTCGCGGCGCTCGGCGCTGACGCGCTGGCGTGCTCGGCCTACAAGTGGTTCGGCCCGCACGTCGGGGTCCTCTGGGCGCGCGAGGAGCTGCTCGCGGGACTCGAGCCCGACAAGCTGCGCCCCTCCCCCGACACCGTCCCCGAGCGCTGGGAGCTCGGCACGCTGCCCTTCGAGAGCCTCGCCGGCGTGCGCGCGGCGGCGGACTTCGTGGTCGGCCTCGACCGCGAGGCGCTGCGCGCGCACGAGGACGCGCTGCTTGCGGCGATGCTCG
The DNA here is from genome assembly GCA_035605735.1 of Solirubrobacteraceae bacterium. GTDB lineage: Bacteria > Actinomycetota > Thermoleophilia > Solirubrobacterales > Solirubrobacteraceae > JAOPZW01. Next base: position 2,230 of record DATNGY010000453.1, on the reverse strand, counting down.
ATGGCCTCGGCGGGATCGACGGCGTGACGCTCCACGGCGCCGCGCGCGACCGCACGCCGACGGTCATGTTCACGCTCGGGGGCGTCGACGCGCGCGAGGTCGCCGGGTGGCTCGCGGCGCGCCGGGTCGCGGTCTGGGCCGGCAACTACTACGCGCTCGAGCTCTCGCGCCACCTCGGCCTCGAGCCGGCCGGCGCAGTTCGCGCCGGCGCCGTCGCCTACACCGACGAAGCCGACGTCGAGCGGCTCATCGAGGCCGTCGCGGCGCTCGCGACCGTCCCCTACACTCAGTAGGAACTGATGTCCACCACCGTCCTCTTCCTCGTCTGCGCCGGCGTTCCGCTGCTCCTCGGCCTGTGGGCCCAGCTGCGGGTCAAGCGCACGTTCAGCCGCTTCAGCCAGGTGCCGACCCACAGCGGGCTGACCGGCGCGCAGGCCGCGGAGGCGGTCCTCCGCTCGTCGGGTCTCCCGGACGTCTCGATCCGTCCCGTCCCGGGGAGCCTTACCGACCACTACGACCCGCGCTCGCGGACGCTGAACCTCTCCCAGGACGTCGGCCAGGCCGCGACGGTCGCCGCCGTCGGCGTCGCCGCCCACGAGGCCGGCCACGCTATCCAGGACTCCGCCGGCTACCGGCCGATGCGCATCCGCCAGACGCTCGTTCCGGCGGCCCAGTTCGGCCAGTCGCTTTGGTTCCTGCCCGTCTTCCTCGGGCTCATCATCGGCTCGACGGGCCTCGTCAACGTCGGCCTGATCCTGTTCCTGGCGATCGTGATCTTCCAGCTCGTGACGCTGCCGGTCGAGTTCGACGCGAGCCGGCGCGCGCTCGTCGCGCTCGAGGGCCAGGCGCTGCTGACCCCGCCCGAGGTCGACGGCGCCCGCGCCGTCCTCAACGCCGCCGCGCTCACCTACGTCGCGGCCTTCGTCGCCTCGCTCGGGCAGCTCGTCTACTTCTTCCTCGCCTCCCGTCGTTAGTGGGCCACTAGCCCTCGGTCAGCGGCAGCGCCGCGGACAGCACGGTCCCGCGACCCGGCGGGCTGACGACGGAAAGCGTCCCGCCGGCCGCCTCCGCCCGGTCGCGCAGGCCGAGGAGGCCGGTCCCGCTCGCCGGGTCAGCGCCGCCGCGGCCGTCGTCGGAGACCACGCAGCGAAGGACGCCGCCGTCGCAGCGCACGGAGACCTGCGCCCGGTCGGCCGCGGCGTGGCTTGGCGATGTTCGTGAGCGCCTCGGAGACGATGTAGTACGCCGTGGCCTCCAGGTGATCGGTCAGCCGGTCGGCGGTGACGTCGAGGTCGACCGCGACCGGGAGCCGCTCGGCGAGCGCCTCCAGGGCGAGCCGCAGGCCGCGATCGGTGAGCATCGCCGGGTGCAGCCCGCGTGCGATCTCGCGCAGCTCGTCGAGCCCTGCGTCGAGCTCGCGGGAGGCCTCGTCGAGGAGCTCCGTCGCGGAGTCGCGGTCCGAGCCCAGCCGGGCCCGGGCCATGCGCAGCTTGAGCAGCCCCGAGACGAGCCGCTGCTGGGCGCCGTCGTGGAGGTTGCGCTCGAGCCTGCGGCGCTGCTCGTCGCCCGCTTTGACCAGGCGCGCGCGCGACGCGATCAGGTCCTCGCGGGCCTGCGCGCTGGCGACGGCCAGCGAGGCGAGCTCGCAGAACCCGCCGAGGCGATTCTCGCTGTCGGGCGGGAGCGGGTCCTCGCTCGCGATGGCGACCGCTCCCCAAAGGACGCCGGCGACGACGATCGGCGCTGCCGCGGCCGATCGGTAGCCCGTGCGGAACATCGTCTCGGCGAGCTCGCCCGTGAGCCCACCCCAGTCGTCGATGCGCGTCGGCGCGCCCGAGCGCAGGACGCCGCCGACCGCCGAGCGATCCTGCGCCGGAAGGCTGCCGCCCACCCTCAGGACGTCGATGGCGTCGCGGTTGTGGCGACCGAGGATCGTCGCGGTCTCGTCGCCCTCGTAGCGCACGACGATCGAGGTGTTGACCTCGAGCACCCGCGCGCACTCCTCGGACACGGCCATGAAGACGCGCTCGGGGCTCACCTCCGAGGCGACCAGCGTGGCCACGCGCCGCAGCGCGCGCTGCTCGCTGGCCAGCTGGCTGATCTCGACGAGCTTCGCCTCCGGATCGCCCTCGAGCGCGCGCTCGTCGTCGTCGCGGCGCGGGGCGCGATCGGTCAGGTCGATCCCGGTCGTGACCAGCGAGACCGGCGCGCCGTCGGGACCGGGCATGGG
>DATNGY010000452.1:0-4244 GCA_035605735.1 Solirubrobacteraceae bacterium | reverse complement strand
CTTGAAGGAGGCGAAGACCACGCCGCATTCACGCGCGCTGTGCGCGTGCTCGAGCACGAAGCGAGGAATAGGCGCAGCATCGAGGACGCGGAGCCCTCCGACATCAGGGCAACACCCTGGCCGAAGCACGACAGATCGCTCCGACGTGCTCTAGGAGGTAGGGTGGCGCCGGGACTGACGTCAACGTGACCGGACTTGCCCAGCCCCTCGTCGGCCGCGGCCGCGAGCTGGAGGAACTCGGGGCGTTGCTCGACGAGGCGCGCGCCGGCGCGCCGCGCCTCGTCTTCGTCACGGGCGAGCCCGGAATCGGCAAGACGTCGCTGGTGCGGGGGCTCCTCGACCGCGCCGACGACCGGGGCTGGCTGACGCTGAGCGGGGGGGCGGCCGAGTTCGAGCGCGAGCTGCCGTTCGGTCTCCTGGTCGACGCCCTCGACGAGTATCTCGAGTCCCTCGACCCGCGCGGATTCAGTCGCCTCGCCACCGAGGACCTCGCCGAGCTCGCGTCGGTGTTCCCGGCGCTGCGCTCGCGCACCCCGGCCTCGGCGCTGCCGACGACCGCGGCGGAGCGCTTCCGCGCCCATCGAGCGGTCCGCGACCTCCTCGAGCGCCTCGCCGCCCAGCAGCCGCTGCTGCTCATGCTCGACGACCTGCACTGGGCGGACGGGGCCTCGCTCGAGTTCGTCGCCTCGCTGCTCCGCCACCCTCCACGGGCGGCGGTCGTCGTAGCGGCGACGTTCAACGCGGGACAGGCCGACGCCGCGCTCGTGGCGGCGATCGCAAGGGCCGTCGCCCAGGGCGGACCCGTCCATCGCCTCGCGCTCGGCCCGCTGACGCCCGCCGATGCGGCGACGCTCCTCGACGCGGTCGGCGCCGCCGAGCGCCAGCGCCTGTACGAGGCCAGCGGCGGCAACCCGTTCTACCTGCTCCAGCTCGCTCGGATGACGACCGAGGGCGGAGATTCTGCGACGCGCCCCGGCGACGCCGGCGTTCCCGAGGCGATCGCTGCGGCGATCGTCGGCGAGCTCGATGCGCTCTCCCCGTCGCCGCGGCGGCTGGCCGAGGCCGCCGCGGTCGCCGGCGATCCGTTCGAGCTCGACCTCGCCGTGGCGGCCGCCGACATGGCGGACCGCGATGCGATCGGCGCGCTCGACGAGCTCATCGGCCACGACCTCGTCCGCACCGGGGAGGTCCCACGCCGGTTCCGCTTCCGCCACCCGCTCGTGCGCCGCGCGGTCTACCAAGCGTGTCCGCCCGGCGCCCGGCTCGTCGCGCACGAGCGCTGCGCCCACGCGCTCGCCGCGCGCGGGGCGCCCGCCGCCGCCCGCGCCCACCACGTCGAGCACGCCGCGCGCCACGGCGACCGCGGAGCGATCGCCGTCCTGCGCGAGGCCGGCGAGCGAACCGCCCCGCGCGCGCCGGTGAGCGCGGCGCGCTGGTTCCGCGTAGCGCTCGGCCTGCTGCCCGCCGACGTGCCGAGCGCAGACCGGGCCGAGCTGCTCATGGCCCTCGCCGGCGCGGAGGCGGCGACCGGGCGCTTCGAGGACAGCCGGGCGGCCCTGATCGAGGCCATCGAGGTGACGTCCTCCGACGACCGGGCGCTGCACGTGCGCCTGATCGGCGCCTGCGCCGGGCTCGAGCAGCTGCTCGGCCGGCACGACGCGGCGCGGGCGCGGCTCGCCGCCGCCCTGCGCGAGCTGTCGAGCGCGTCGTCGCCCGAGGCGGTCGAGCTCACCCTCCAGATCGCGGTCGGCGACTTCTACCGGATGGACTACGAGGCGATGCGCGAGGGTGGGGCGCGCGCGCTCGCCGCCGCGCGCCGGCTCGCCGAGCCGCCGCTGACCGCGGCGAGTACGGTCGTCCTGGCGGTCGCGACCGCGTTCCTCGGCGACGTGCCCGCCGCGCAAGCGCACAGCCGCGCCGCCGCGCCACTCGTGGACGGACTCGACGACGACGAGCTCGCGGTCCGCCTCGACGCCGTCGCCAACCTCGCGACAGCCGAGCTGTACCTCCACCGCTACGCCGAGGCGGGCGCTCACGCCCAGCGGGGGCTCGCGCTCGCCCAGGCGACCGGACAGGGAGAGATGTCGCCAGTTCTCGTGCCGGTGCTCAGCCACGTCCTGCACGCGACGGGACGCGTGGCCGAGTCCGCCGCGCTGCTCGACGGGACGCTCGAGGCGGCGCGCCTGTCGGGCAACGCCCAGGCGCTCGGGTGGAACCTGCTCAGCCGGGCGTTCACCGCGATCGCGGCGGGCGACCTCGAGACGGCGCTCGTGGCGGCGAACGAGGCCGTCGAGGTCACGCGCGAGCTCGATGACACGCTCGTCTCGACGTACGCGGGCGTCGCGCTCGCCAGCGCGCTGGTCGAGAGCGGGGACGAGGGGCCCGCGATCGAGGTGCTCGTGACGTCGGCGGGCGGCGAGGACCTGCCGCTGATCGCGGGCGGGTGGCGGGCCACATACTTCGAGCTGCTGACCCGCTGCCGGCTCGCGATCGGCGATCCCGCCGGGGCGGAGGCGGCGGCTCAACGCGCGGGCGCCACGGCGTCCGCGCTCGGGCTCCCCCTGGCCCGCGCCATGGCCGACCGCGCGGCCGCCGCCGTCGCGCTCGCTCGCGGAGATGCTGCGGCCGCGGCGGCCCGGGCGCTCGCCGCGGCCACGGCCGCCGACGAGGTCGGAGCGCGCGTGGAGGCCGCGCGTGCGCGCACGCTGGCGGGTCGGGCCCTGGGGCGGGCCGGCGAACATGGGCGCGCGGTCGCGGAGCTCGAGCGCGCCGTCCGGCAGCTCGACGCGTGCGGCGCCCCGCGCTTCCGTCGCGAGGCCGAGCGCGAGCTGCGCAGGCTCGGACGCCACGTCCACCGCCGGACGCGGCCGGGAAAGGCCGACGGCGCCGCCTTGGAGACGCTCACGCAGCGCGAGACGGAGGTCGCGCGCCTCGTCGTCGACCGCCGGACCAACCCCGAGATCGCCGGCGAGCTGTTTCTGAGCGTGAAGACGATCGAGACCCACCTGCGGAGCATCTTCCGCAAGCTCGACGTCTCGTCGCGCCACGAGGTCGCGCGGGCCGTGGAGCGCGCGGAGCGCGCGCGCTGAAGGCCGGCCTACAGCTCGCGCGCCCAGTGCTGCCCGACGAGCTCGGGGCCGAAGTCGCGGTGCGGCGAGGCGTCGACGAGCTCGAAGCCGGCCGCCTCGTAGATGCGCCGCGCGCTGCGGAGCACGTCGTTGGTCCACAGGACGATCCGCGCGTAGCCGGCGCGGCGCGCGAAGCGCAGGCACTCGTCGACGAGCCGAGCCCCGATCCCGCGGTCGCGCGCGGACGGCTCGACGAGCAGCAGGCGCAGCTTGGCGGTGCGCTCGTCGGCGCGCACGCACAGCACGCAGCCCACGGGCGCGCCGTCGAGCTCGGCGATCCACGCCGCCTCGCGGCGCGGATCGTGGTCGGCCGCGAAATCGGCCACCACCCGGGCGACGAGCGCCTCGAAGCGCTCGTCCCAGCCGAACTCGTCGGCGTACAGCGCGCCGTGGCGCTCGACGATCCACCCCAGCTCGCCCGGCCGCGGCGCCCGCAGGACGAGCGCCGCGCCGGCCGTCGGCTCCGGTCCGAGGATCGCGCGGATCGCGTCCATCGCGCCGACGAGCCGGCGCTGCTCGGCTTCGCCGAGGCCGGCGAGGAGGCGTCCGACGTCGCGCGTCGAGCGCTCGTCGAGCAGCGCGTAGGCGTCGCGGCCGGCGGCGGTGAGGCGGACGACGCGGCGGCGACCGTCGTGCGGGGAGCGCTCGCGCTCGAGCGCCCCGGCGGCCTCGAGGCGGGCGAGGAGCCGGCTGAGGTAGCCCGCGTCGAGGCGCAGCAGCCGGCCGAGCTCGGCGGCGTCGCTCTCGTCGCGCTGGGCGAGCTCGAAGATCACCCGCGCCTCGGTCAGCGTGTAGGCGCTCTCGAGCAGCCCTTCGCGCAGGAGTCCCATGGCCGGCGTATAGGTGCGGTTGAAGGCGCGGACGGCGGCGATGCGGTCGCGGCGGGAGGGAGGAGCGTCGGTCGCCGCGGCGCACATGTGCGCCAGTGTCAACGATCTCATTGCCACCGTCAACGATCGACACCGGGGCGGCGCCGAGCGGGCGCGGGATCGGCCGCCCAGGCCGGCGCCGGGGCGCGGCGCGCGATTGCGCGCCGCCATACTGCGCGTGGCGCAAGGGCGTCCGCGATCGTGTCGACCACCCCGGTTCCAGCACCGTCGTCCGCCGTCGTCGCGT
>DATNGY010000451.1:0-2824 GCA_035605735.1 Solirubrobacteraceae bacterium | reverse complement strand
CGCGGCCAGCAGCATCGCGAGCAGCGCCCGGAGCGGGAGACGGGGGCAGGTCATCGCGACCTCCGTAGGCGGATCGAAGTCTTCGTCGTTGCGCGGTTGCCGGCCGCGTCGCGGGCGGCGGCGAACGCGACGACCTTCAGCGAGCCCTTGCGCGCGAGCTCGCGGCGCGCCGCGCGCGTCAGCCTCAGCGAGAAGACGCGCGACCGGCCGCCGGTCACCGTCAGGGTCTTGGCCGCGACGTAGCGATGAGCGAGCCGCAGCCGGAGCAGGACCCGGCAGCGGCGCTCGTCGCGCGGGCACGCGGCGCGGAGCGCGACGCGACCCCCGGCGGACACCCGCACGGTGCGCGGGGACACGCGGATCCGCGGGGCGGTGCGATCGCTTGCGGGCGGCGGCGGGGAGGCGGCCGGTCCCGGCGCGGAGGGCGCCCCGCCGCCCAAGGACGGCTCGCCGCCGCCAGATCCGCCGCTCCCCCCGCCGCCCGACGGCGGCGCGGCGGCCGCGGTCGTGAACGACCACGTCCGGTCGGCGGCCAGGGCCAGCCCACCGGCGCCCTTCACGCCGGGCGCGCCGCCGCGGACGGTCGCGGTGTAGACGGTGCCGGCCGCGAGGGGCGAGGCCGGCGTCAGCGTCGCGGTGCGACTCGCGGCGTCGTAGCTCACCCCGGCCGCGACGGCGCCCGATGCGCTGCGCAGCGCGAACGTCGCGCCCGTGATGGTGGATGCGTCGAGCGGGCGGTCGAACGTGGCGGTGATCTTGGCGCCGGCGACGACGCCCGTCGCGCCGTCTCCCGGCGCCACGGCCGTCACCGCCGGCGCCTGGTCGAAGACGACGTCGGCCCAGTAATTGCTCGCCGAGGAGGTCTCCGTCGGGAAGCCGTCGCCGTAACGGAAGACGCCGTCGGCCAGCGCGTGCAGCGGCGGCGCGTCGACCCCCTCGGCGAGACCGTTCGAGGTGAGCGCGTAATCCCCGCTCGAGGAGAGATAGGAGGCGACGTACGTGGCGCCCTTGGTGAGCGCCACCGGCTGCGGGAGCCGTGCCTCCTGCCAGCCGGAGGACGTCTCGGCCGTGAACGTCGCCGTGCCGAGCAGCTCACCGCTGCCCGACCACAGGTGGCCGGTGCGCGTTCCGGTCCAGCCCGCGCCCTTGAAGTAGCGCAGGCCGGTGACGTACCCGTCGGCGTCGGCGCGGAACTTCGTGCCGGCCTCGATCGCCTGGCCGTCGTTGGCGTCGCTGACGGCCGGCGTGGCGTCGTCGCCGAAGATCGTGCACGGGCAGACGCGGCCGCCGACGGTCACGCTCTGCGTCGCGGGCGCGCCGAGGTTGGCGCTGTCGTCGCTCGCGCGGGCGCGCACTGTCGCGGTCCCCGCGCTCGTCGGCGTCCACGTGTAGCTCCAGCTCGCGCGGCCGCTCGCCGGGTGCCACGTCGCCCCGTCGACCGAGACCTCGACGCCGCCGACGACCCCGCCGCCCGAGTCCGCCGCGGTCCCCGCGATCGTCACGGGCTTGCCGGCCTGCAGCGCGGCGCCCGCCGCCGGGGACGTGATCGTCGCGACCGGCGGCGCGTGGTCGGTCGACTGGGTCGCCCCGGCGAGGCCGGTCTGCAGCGAGCCCGGCTGGTCGCCCATGTCGGCGAGCAGGTTGACCGTCGCCTGCTGCATGCGCGGGTCGGCCGGGTCGGTGCCGCGGTCGTGCTGATCGTCGAGCCCCCACGGCCACTGGACCGTCCCCGCCCCGAAGACCAGCGCGCCGCTCGGCGCCCGGTACAGCGTGAGGTGATGCGTCGCGTTGCCGGACCCGTAGCTCGAGCCGTAATCCAGCAGCAGCTGGACGGGGTCGACCTGCGTCGTCGAGAGGTCGATGAGCCCGGCGGGCCGAGCCCCATTGTCGACGTCCTCGTCCCACTCGTATCCGACCGTCCCGTCGGTAAGCGTCGCCGTCTGCCCCGCCTCCAGAGTGGCGATCGACGTGTTGCGCCAGAAGCGCAGCTTGCCGTCGGCGGCCGGGACCTGCATCGCCGCGGACCCCGAGTTGACCATGAAGATCTGGCCCGACAGCGCGTTCTCGGGGTGACCGCCCTCCGGGTTGAACGGGCGCGGGTCGCGCCACGAGCCGGTCCAGACGCCGCTGGGGTCGATCTTCTGGCCCGCGTGGGTCTCCTTGTAGGAGACCAGCGTGCGGTGATCGTCCTCCCAGCGCGTCTTCCAGAAGGTCTCGTTGCCGCTGAAGAACGCGAGGTTGACGCCGGCGTCGCGCGCGGCCTGCACGTTGGCGCGCTGCGCGCCCGACCAGTACTCGTCGTGGCCGACCGAGAGGAACGTCCGGTGCTGCCTGATGAGAGCGCCGGAGCGGTCGCTGTCGACGCCGGTCGAGTAGCTCACGTCGTAGCCGTTGCGCTCCAGGAAGCGCACCATCGGGTACTCGCTGTTGAACACCCAGTCCTCGCCGCCCTCGACGTCGCGCGTGTGGAAGGGGCGGTCATAGGACACCTTGTACGCGCGATCCCGGCCCGTCCCCAGAGGCTCCCTGTAGAGGCTGTGGCCGCCGTAGTCGTTGTAGGCCTGCCACGTCGTGTCCGAGGTCTGGAACAGCAGATCCGACCGGCTCGCGTCGTTGCGCACGACGAAGACGACGTGGCTCGCGCCGGCGGCGCCGCTCTCGCGCACGAGCTTGGCGAAGTAGATGCCCGACGTCGCGTCGGACGGCACGTTCCATGCCCTCGACTCGGCCCAGTTGTCGCAATGCACGAGGCCGGTTGAGGCGTCCGTCGCGCACGGCGGCTGGCTCTGCCCGGCCACGTGATCGATCGTGTCCACCAGGCGCG
>DATNGY010000450.1:0-3265 GCA_035605735.1 Solirubrobacteraceae bacterium | reverse complement strand
GTGGGAGCGCTTCCTGGCCGCCGCGGAGATCCCGAGCTCACCGCTGCTCGCGCGCCTGCGCGCCGCCGACGAGGATCGCCGGACGATGGCGGCGCGCGAGGAGCGCCTCGAGCGCGAGCTCGCGCGCGCCGACGACCTGCGCCGCCAGACCGAGACCGCGCGCCGGCGCCGCGAGGCGGCCGAGGCCGAGCGCGGCGAGCTCGCCGGCCGCGTGGAGCGCCTGGGCGCGCAGCTCGCGCAGGCCGAGGCGCGCGCGGCGGCCGCCGAGGCGCATCTCGCCGAGCGCCGGCAGGCCACGGCGGAGGCCGCGCAGGCAGGCCCCGAGCAGGATGCGTCCGACACCTGGCTCGCCGCGCACGCGGCGCTCGAAGACGAGCTCGAGGCCGTCCGCGCGCACCGCGAGGAGCTCCTCTCCGAGGTCGAGGCGCTGCGCGAGGCCGCCGCGCGCGACGCCAAGGCGATCGCCCGCCTCTCCCGCGCGCTCTCCGAGGGTGGCGGCGCGCACGACGACGACGGCGAGCTCGCAACGTCCGCGGCCCCGCCGGCCACCGTCGAGGAGGCCGTGCGGCGCGCCGCCGCGTCCGCCGAGCACCTGCGCTTCACCGACGCCGCGTTCGCGTCGGCCGCCGACAGCCCGTACCGCCGGCCCGCGGACGTGCTCGACGCGCTCGAGCGCCTGGACGAGCTCGCGGGCCTCTACGCCGATCCTGACGGCTTCGGCGCGTCACTGAGTCAGGCAGCGACGGGCCTCGGGCTCACGTGGCGCCAGAACGTCTCGGAGACCGCGCGCAGCCGCAAGCCTCACCTCTACGCCGTCACCCACGACGGCGAGCGCCTCGAGCTCGGCCCGCACGTCGCGCTCGGCTCGGGATCGGGCGCCGGCTTCATCGCGCGGATCTACCTCCACGTCGCCGACGGCGCCGGCCCCGTCCCGCGCGGCCTGTACGTGGGCCACGTGGGCCGGCATCTGCCGGACACCACGACCGCGTAGCGCGGCCGGCGCCTACGCCCAGCGGCGGTGCGTGGGGCGCCCGACGGCCGGGCGGCACATGAGGCTCGCGCGGACGAGCTCGCGCTGGCGGCGATGCGCGTCGAGCAGAGCAGCCGCGCGCGCCGCGGGCTCCGGGCGGGTGATGAGGATGGCGTGGGCCATGACGCGGATCATCCTCACGCGTCGGACGGACAGCGATGGGGCGGACCGGCGACCGCGGGTGCGGCCAGCCCCACGCAGGGTGGGAGGGGCGGCACGACCCTCCGCTATCGTCGCCCACCGTCCGTGCCCCGCGAATGGTCCGAGGTCTTCGTCACCGGCGACGGTGCCCCCGCCGCCGGCTCCGCCGCGGTCGAGGCGCCCGAGCGCCGGCGCGGGTTCTTCCGGCGCCTGCGCGAGAACCTCTCGCGCACGCGCCAGGCACTCGGCGCCGAGATCCAGGCGACGCTCTTCGAGGGCGAGCTGGACGCCGAGACGTGGGAGCGCCTCGAGGAGGCGCTGATCATGGCCGACGTCGGGGCCGCGACCACGGCGCAGGTCGTCTCGCGCCTCGAGCAGGAGGCCGAGAGCGGCACGGTCGAGGGCGGCGAGGCGCTCACCCGCCGCCTGACGGAGCTCCTCGCGGACCTCGCGCGCCCCGGGGAGGGACGCATCGATCTCAGCCGCACGCCGACCGTGATCATGGTCGCCGGCGTCAACGGGACGGGCAAGACGACCACCATCGGCAAGCTCGCGTGGCACCTGCAGCGCGAGCTCGGCCACCGCGTCGTCCTCGGGGCCGCCGACACCTACCGCGCCGCCGCCGTAGAGCAGCTCGAGGGCTGGGCCCAGCGCGCGGGCTGCGAGATCGTGACCGGCCGCGAGGGCTCGGACCCCGGCTCGGTCGCGTTCGAGGCGGTCCGGCGCGGGCGCGAGGAGGGCGCCGACGTCGTTATCGTCGACACCGCCGGGCGCCTGCACACGCAGGACCACCTCATGGCCGAGCTCACGAAGGTGCGCCGCGTCATCGCCAAGCAGCTCGAGGACGCCCCGCACGAGACGCTGCTGACGGTCGACGCGACCACGGGCCAGAACGGGCTGCGCCAGGCCAAGCTCTTCTCGGAGGCGGTGCCGATCGACGGCATCGTCCTCACCAAGCTCGACGGCACCGCCAAGGGCGGGATCGCACTCGCGATCGCCGGCGAGCTCGGCATCCCGGTCAAGCTCATCGGCATCGGCGAGGCGCTCGAGGACCTGCGCCCGTTCGACGCCGACGACTTCGCCTCCGCGCTCGTCCAGCCCGCGGAGTAGCCTCGGAAGGGCTCAATGGACACCTGGGTGCTGTGGCTCATCGCCGCGGTCGTCTTCGCGGTCGCGGAGGTGCTCAACCTCTCGTTCTTCCTCTTCCCGTTCGCGATCGGCGCGGCGGGCGCGGCGCTCGCCGACCTCGCCGGCGCGGGCGCGGCGATCACCTGGGCGACGTTCGCCGTCCTCACGGCGGTCTCGTTCGCGGTCCTGCGGCCGATCGCCCGGCGCCACCTCCGCCAGCCCGCGGCGCTGCGGACCGGGTCGGCGGCGCTGGTGGGGCGCACCGCGATCGTGCTGGAGCGCATCGAGGGCGACGCGCACGCGGGCTCGGTGCGCCTCGACGGCGAGGTCTGGACCGCGCGCGCCTACGACGAGGACGCGGTCCTCGAGCCGGGGACGCGCGTGCACGTGCTGGAGATCCGGGGCGCGACTGCGCTCGTGAGCGACTGAGATGAGGCGGTTCGGATGGTCGGCTTGATCGTGGCGGCGGTGCTCGTCCTCTTCGCGGTCTTCGTGGCGTGGAGGACGGTGCGGATCATTCCCCAGGCCCGGGCGGGGGTCGTCGAGCGCCTCGGGCGCTACAGCCGCACGCTGACGCCGGGCCTGACGATCGTCGTGCCGTTCATCGACCGCGTCCGGCCGCTGCTCGACCTCCGCGAGCAGGTCGTGTCGTTCCCGCCGCAGCCGGTCATCACGGCCGACAACGTCTCCGTCGGGATCGACACTGTCCTCTACTTCACGATCACCGACCCCAAGGCGGCGACCTACGAGATCGCCAACCCGCTGCAGGCGATCGAGCAGCTGACGGTCACGAGCCTGCGCAACATCGTCGGCTCGCTTACGCTCGAGGAGGCGCTCACGAGCCGCGACGCCGTCAACGACCGCCTGCGCGTCTTCCTCGACGAGCGCACGGTAAGATGGGGCATCCGCATCAACGGCGTCGAGATCAAGGCGATCGACCCGCCCGGGACCATCCAGGAGGCGATG
>DATNGY010000449.1:0-6250 GCA_035605735.1 Solirubrobacteraceae bacterium | reverse complement strand
TTCTTGTTGGTGATGCCCTGCTCGTAGCTCAGGCCCTCGGACGCCAGCGTCTCGTTGACGTGCGCGCGGTAGTCCGCGTTGGCATCGAGGCGCTCCTGGCACTCGCTCTGCGCGCCCTGGCAGGTCGAGCAGATGTTCATCATCAGCTCGGCGCCGTCGACGCGCTGGGCCAGGGCGAAGGTGCGGGCGTTGAGCGTGTCGGCCAGCTCCTGGTTGTGCTCGGCGATCACGCCGGCGCCCGTGCAGCAGGCGCGGTCGAGCTCGACGAGCTCGATGTCGAGCAGCGGCGCGACCTTCGCCATCGAGCCGTGGAGCTCCGGCGTGAACCCGCGGCTCACGCAGCCCGGCCAGTACGCGACCCTCACTCCTCGCTCCCCTCGGGTCCCCCGGCGCTCGCCATCGCGTCGTCGGGCGCTGCGAACGCGGGCTCGGCGTCCTCGTCGTAGCCGGAGATGTAGAGGTTGAGCTCGAAGCGCTCGTCGCGCCCCTCGACCGTGTCGTAGATGCGCCGGACCTGCTTGAGGTCGTCCTTGGGGATCTTGTGGGGCTTGAGCGCGCCGGCCGGCGTGACCTTGCGCCGCAAGAGCGCCTTGGTGATGACCGGCAGCGAGTCGACCAGCTCGAGGGCCGCGGGTGGGGCGAACTTGCCGAAGAACGAGTTGCCGCCGTAGGAGCGCGGCAGCAGCTCGGCCTCCCATAGCAGCCCGTGGTCCTTGACCAACGTCACGAAGGCCGCCTCGTGACGCTCGCCGTTGTTGCGGTCCTTGATGTGGTGGTCGCTGCCGGCGCGGCGGCGCAGGCGCATGATCTGGCTCATCGGGGCGACGCCCTTCGGGCACGCCTCGATGCACTTGAAGCAGTGGGTGCAGTCGTAGAGGCCGTGCGGGTCCTCCGCGAGGTCCTTGAGCCGGTCGTACTGCGCCGCGTCGCGCGGGTCGCCGACGAAGCGGTAGGCCTTGGCCAGCGCGGCCGGGCCGATGAAGAGCGGGTCGACCTCCATCGAGAGGCAGTCCGAGACGCACGCACCACACTGGATGCAGGCCATCGACTGGGTCACGTCGACCATCGACTCGCGGTCGACGATGTACTCGCGCTCGGGGATCGGCTCCTTGTTGATGAGCCACGGCGTGACGCGCTGGATCTTCTTCCAGTGGACGGCGTCCATGTCGACGATCAGGTCCTTGATGACGGGCATGTTGCCCATCGGCTCGACCTCGATGACCCCGTCGCGCGCGGTCGCCTGGGCGTGCTCGAGGTGGGTGTGGCAGGCGAGGCCGGGCTGGCCGTTGATGCGCACGCCGCACGAGCCGCAGATCGCCGCCCGGCACGAGCAGCGGATGCCGATCGAGCCGTCGTGCTGCGCCTTCGCCGTCAGGATGCCCTCGAGCACCGAGCGGTGCGGCTCGAGCGCGATCGTGTGCTCGTCCCAGTACGGCGGCCCGCCCGACTCGGGGTCGTAGCGGCGGAGCCTCAGCGTGAAGTCGGCCATGCGCGGGTCAGTACTTCCTCTCTTCGGGCTGCCACTGCGTGATCGTGACCGGCGAGTAGCTCACGTTCGGGGTCTCGTCCCCGTTGCGCGACAGGTCGATGTGCTTGAGCCACGTGTCGTCGTCGCGCTCGGGGAAGTCGGTGCGGAACTGGGCGCCGCGCGACTCCTTGCGCTCGATCGCGGCCACGACGATCGCATCGGCGCAGTCGAGCATGTAGCCGAGCTCGATCGCGCCGAGGACGTCCTGGTTGAAGATCGTCCCGCGGTCGTCGATGTAGGCCGTCGCGGCCTGCTCCTTGAGCCGGCGCACGACCTCGTGGGCGTGGCGCAGGCCGGCCTCGTCGCGGAAGACGGCGACCGTGCGGTTGAGCTCGACGCCGAGCTCGTCCTTGATCTCGGAGATCCGCCGGCCGGTGCGCTCCCGGCCGATGATCTCGTCGATCATCGCGACGTCGGCGCGCAGCTGGGCCTCGCCGGCCTCGGGCGGTGACATGTGCGCCGCTCGCTCGGCGGCGTGCTCGCCGGCGCGGCGGCCGAAGATCAGCGTGTCGAGGAGCGAGTTCGCGCCCAACCGGTTGCCGCCGTGGACGGACACGCACGCGACCTCGCCGGCGGCGTAGAGCCCCGCGATATCCGGGACGCGCCCGTAGATGTCGGTCTTGACGCCGCCCATGATGTAGTGCTGGCCGGGGCGGATCGTGATCGGCTCGCGGGTGATGTCGACGCCCGCGAAGTCCTTGCCGATGTTGACGATCTCGCGCAGCGCCTCGAGCGTGCGCTTGCGCGGCACGACCGTGATGTCGAGGAAGATGCCGGCGCCGTCGGGGCCGACGCCGCGGCCCTCGTTGATCTCCGTCTGCTCGGCGCGCGAGACGACGTCGCGCGAGGCGAGCTCCATCTTGTTCGGCGCGTACTGCTCCATGAAGCGCTCGCCGTTGCCGTTCAGCAGGTGCGCGCCCTCCCCGCGGGCGCCCTCGGTGATGAGGAAGCCGTTCTCGATCAGCGTCGTCGGGTGGTACTGGATCATCTCCATGTCCATGAGCGGCGCGCCGACGCGGTAGGCCTGCGCGATGCCGTCCCCGGTGCAGATGAGCGCGTTCGTCGTGGGCTTGAAGCACTGCCCGGCCCCGCCCTGGGCGAGGATCACGTTCTTGGCGGCGAGGACCTCCATGTTCCCCGAGCGGACCTCGCGCGCGACCGCGCCGACGCAAGCGCCGTCGTCGTCGAGCACGAGCGAGGTGACGAACCACTCCTCGAAGCGGTCGATCTGCTCGTTGTACTTCATGAGCTGCTCGTAGAGGACGTGCAGGATCGCCTGGCCGGTGATGTCGGCCACATAGGCGGTGCGGTTCATCGAGGCGCCGCCGAAGGCGCGCAGGTCGAGCGCGCCGTCCTCGTTGCGGTGGAAGGTGACGCCGATGTGCTCGAGGTGGAGGACCTCCTTCGGCGCCTCCCGGCACATGATCTCGATCGCGTCCTGGTCGCCGAGGTAGTCGGAGCCCTTGACCGTGTCGAACGCGTGCGAGCGCCAGTCGTCGGCGGGGTTGATGGCGGCGTTGATGCCGCCCGCCGCCGCCACGGAGTGCGAGCGAACGGGGTGGACCTTGCTCACGATCGCCACCGAGGCCCCCGCCTCGGCCGCGGCGAGGGCGGCGCGCTGGCCCGCGAGGCCGGCGCCGATGATGAGGACGTCGTGCGATGGCATGGACGCCCTGGACTTTATACGGCCGCCTAGCCCAGCCGACCGGGCGCGGCGGCGGTGAGGGCGCGGCGCACCTGCTCGATCGTCACGACGCCACGCAGGCGCTCGTCGACGTCGACGACCATGAGCGCCCCGAGCGTGCGCAGCCCCTCGGACCCGAGGAGGTCCTCGATCGGCGTGTCGTCGCGCACGCGGGCCTCGCCGTCGGCCCCCGGATCGAGCATCTCGGAGACCTCGAGGCGCGGCCGTCCGGCGGCGACCGCGCCGTCGACCGACGCCTCGCGCACGATCCCGAGGTAGTGCCCGGCGGCGTCGATGACCGGGAACCACGGCCAGCGGTAACGGGCGAAGAACTCGTCCTGGGCCCGGTCGAGGGGGACGTCGGCCGGGATGGCGACGGGCTGGGTGTCCATGAGGTCGCCCGCGGTCAGGCCCTCCAGGCGCTCGGAGACCTGGGAGGAGACGACCGCGCCCCGCGCCGCCTGGGCGAGGAACCAGCCGAGCAGCATCAACCACAGGCCGCTCACGACGTTGCCGCGCAGGAGGACGAAGATCCCGAAGCCGATGAGCACGTAGGAGAAGGCCTGGCCGAGACGGCCCGAGAAGCGCGTGCCGCGGTTGCGGTCGCCGGTCGCCTTCCAGGCGATCGCGCGGGCGATGCGCCCGCCGTCGAGCGGGAAGGCGGGCACCATGTTGAAGAGGAAGAGCACGGCGTTGATCTCGGCGAGCCAGGCGACCAGGGCGATCGCGGGCGTCGCGGCCGAGCCGGCGAGCGTCGCCGAGTCCAGGAACGTGGCGCCGCGGTTGCCGAGCACCGCTCCGAGCGCGCACAGGGCGACGATCGCGAGCGTCACGGCCGGGCCGGCCGCCGCCACGCGGAACTCCTCGCCGGGCGAGCGCGAGTCGCGCGAGAGCCGCGCGATCCCGCCGAAGAACCACAGCTCGATGCCCTCGATGCGGATCCCGTTGCGCCGCGCGACGAGCGCGTGCCCGAGCTCGTGGAGGACGAGCGACGCGAAGAACAGGAGGGCGCCGGCGACCGCCACGGCGTAGACGGTCGCGTCGGAGTAGCTGGTGAGGACGTTGTCGCGCAGCGACGTCGACAGCCACAGGATCATCACGAAGAGCACGATGAACCAGCTCGGGCTCGCCCCGATGCGAATCCCGAAGATCCGTGCCAGCTGGATCGACCCACCCATCAGCTCCCATGGTGGCAGGCGCGTGCAGGCCGCGTCCCGGCCTCTCAGTGCGAGGGCGTGTGGCGCGCGACGATCGCCGCGACGTCGGCGCCCGGCGGCAGGGTGCCGTACTCCAGGCCGTGGTCCCCGGCCAGACGCGCCGCGCAGAAGGCGTCGGCCATCGCGGCCGGCGCGTGGCGCACGAGCAGCGAGCCCTGCAGCGCGAGCGCGAGGCGCTCGACGATCCGCCGGGCGCGGTGCTCGAGCGCGTCGCCGTCGCTCAGCTCGCCGCGCAGGCCGGCGACGAACGCGTCAAGGCGCGGGTCGGCTCCGGCGGCGAGGGCGACCTCGGCCTCGAAGAGCTCGACCGCCCGCCGATCGCGGGCCATCGCGCGCAGCACGTCGAGGGCCATGACGTTGCCCGAGCCCTCCCAGATCGAGGCCAGCGGCGCCTCGCGGTAAAGCCGCGGCATCCCCGACGCCTCGACGTAGCCGTTGCCGCCGAGGCACTCGAGCGCCTCATAGGCGTGTGCCGGGGCGCGCTTGCACACGTAGTACTTCGCGACGGCGGTGGCGAGGCGCGCGAAGCGCGCGGCGTCCGGATCGTGCTCGGCCTCGTCGTAGGCGCGCGCGAGGCGCATCGCCGTCGCGGTGGCCGCCTCGGCCTCGAGCGCGAGGTCGGCGAGGACGTTGCGCATGAGCGGCTGCCCGGCCAGGCGGCGGCCGAAGGCGCTGCGGTGCGCGGCGTGCCAGGTCGCTTGGGCCACGGCGGCGCGCATCCCGCCCGCGGTACCGACGACGCAGTCCAGGCGCGTGTGGTTGACCATCGTGATGATGGTGGCCACGCCGCGCCCGGGCTCGCCGACGATCCGCGCCCAGGCGCCGTCGAGCTCGAGCTCGCTCGAGGCGTTGGAGCGGTTGCCGAGCTTGTCCTTCAGGCGCTGCAAGCGGAAGCCCGCGTTGCGCTCGCCGTCGGCCAGGACGCGCGGCAGCGCGAAGCAGCTGAGACCCTCGTCGGCCTGCGCGAGGACGAGGAAGAGGTCGCACATCGGCGCCGAGCAGAACCACTTGTGGCCGTCCAGCACGTACTCGCCGTCGGCGTCCAGCGACGTCGCGCGCGTCGTGTTGGCGCGGACGTCCGAGCCGCCCTGCTTCTCGGTCATGGCCATGCCGCACAGCGCCGAGCCCTTGTCAGCGGCCGGGCGCAGCACGGGGTCGTAGGTCGGCGCGGTGAGCAGCGGCGTCCACTCCGCGGCGAGGTCGGGCTGCGCCCGCAGGGCGGGCACGGCGGCGAAGGTCATCGTGATCGGGCACCCGAAGCCCGCCTCGGCCTGGACCGCGCACTGGTAGAGCGCGGCGCGGGCGACGTGCGCGCCCGGCGCCGACGAGGTCCACGGCAGCGCGTGGAGGCCGTCGCGCACGCCCGCGGCCATGAGCTCGTCCCACGCCGGGTGGAACTCGACCTCGTCGCGGCGGCGGCCGTAGCGGTCGTGGGTGTGCAGGACGGGCGGGTGCTCGTTGGCCTGCACGCCCCATGCCATCGGCTCCCCTCCCCAGAACGTGCCGGCCTCGTGGAGGCGCGCGCGCGCCGCGGCCGCCCCCTCGCGCTCGAGCGCCTCGACGAGCGCGACGTTGTCGGCGAAGAGGTCCCGACCCTCGAGCGGCGGGGCCTGGTTGAGGACGTCGCGGGTGGCGGTGGCGGTCATCGGCTGCTTTCGGTCACGGCGCGTAGGCAGAAGGTGGTCAGGCTCTTGACGAGCGGGTCGGCGTCGGTGCGCGGCGCGATCGGCGAGAGCGGGCCGACGAGCGCCTCGCCGAGCGCCCCGACGAGCGCCGCCGCGGTCAGCGCGACGTCCTGCTCGGGCAGCTCGCCGGCCGCGA
>DATNGY010000448.1:0-2339 GCA_035605735.1 Solirubrobacteraceae bacterium | reverse complement strand
CCGGCGATGACGATGCGGGGAGAGTCGGCCGCTGCCATGGGCTCATGCTCGGCGCGCGCCGGACGCAGCGCATCGGGGACTCCCGGCGGCCCGGTTGCGGCTTTGCCGCAGCGTCAGGCCGTTGGTCGCTGCGCCGGCGCGCTGCGCCGCAGCCGCGCGGTCTCGAGCGCGTCGGGGAGCAGTTCGCCGGCGTGCTCCTTGGCGACCCAGGCCGTGGCGCCGAGGCGCTCCGCACGGCGTGCGAAGCTCGGATCGTCGTCGAGCCCGACGACTATGACGGGCACGTCGGCGTCGCGCGGCCCGAGCCCCGAACCGCCGAGCAGACGGTCGTCGATGACGATCACATCCGGTCCGGTCCGGCGCCGCTCGCGCGCCAGCTCCTCGAGGGTGCCGGCCTCGGCCACGAGGGCGATGCCCGGCAGCGAGCGCAGCAGAACTGCGATCGCACGCTGGCCGGCGCCCGAGACGTCGGCCAAGAGCACGCGCAAGGTGCGGTCGGTCACTGCTCCAGCCTGAACGGCGGGTACGCGTCGACGGCGAGCGCGATGGCGTGGTACCGGGATTGCATCCGACGAGGGTGCAGGAGAAAACCGCCCGTCGCATCCGTGAGTCGATGCAGCTTCTTGCGGAAAATCACGGTCTCCCGCGAGCTGTCGCCGGCGGCTCAGTCGTCTCCGCCTGCGCCATCGTCGCCCTGCGAGGGCTGCGAGGGCTGCGAGGGCTGCGACGGCTGCGACGGGTGCGACGGACGGCGCTGCTTGGGGCGCGCTTGCGGGGGGCGGGGCCGCGTGCGCGGCGCCAGCCGGTCACCGGCCGACAGCGGCTCGCCCGAGAGGCCGACGCGCTGGCTGGAGAGCTGACTGGCCGCCACCGTGATGCCGGCGGCCAGCGCGAGGCCCAGCACAGCGGCCACGAGCCAGGCGATGACGGTGCGCGCGGTCATCGCGCGGCCTCCGGCTCGGGCTCGCGCACGCGAGCGGGCCGGGCAACGACCGGCGCGAAGCGCACGACCGCGCGACCGCCTCCGCCCGTGCGCGCCTCCAGCGCGACAGTGGCGTCCCATTCTCCTGCCAGCTCGCGGGCGATCGGCAGGCCGAGGCCGGTCCCGGGCGGGCCGCCGCGGCCCTCACGCCCGCGATGGAAGCGCTCGAACACCGCCTCCTCCTCGCCCGGGGCCGGTCCCGGCCCCTCGTCGAGCACCTCGACGCGGTGCGGGCCGGCGCTGACAAGCACCGTGCTGCCGGCGGGCGAGTAGCGCAGGGCGTTCTCCACGAGCACGTCGAGCACGCGGTCGAGGTCGGCCGGCGCGCACCAGGCGCTGCCGGCCGCCCGCACGTCGGCGTCGACGCGCTGAGCGCGCTCGGCGGCCGCCTGCGCCCATCGCTCGGCGGCGCGCTCGGCGGCGTCGCCGAGGTCGACCTGCGTCCCGGGCAGCTCGCGCTCGCTCGCGCGGCTGAGGACGAGCAGCTCCTCCAGGATCTGGGCCAGGCGATCGATCTCCGTCATCCCCGCGTCGAGCTCGGCGATCGCGCCGGCGGAATCGACCTGGGCGCGCGCCTCCTCCAGGCGCAGGCGCAGCCCGGTGAGGGGCGTGCGCAGCTGATGCGAGGCATCGGCGACGAAGTCCTGCTGGCTGCGCACCAGACGCGCCACGCGGCCGGTCATGTCGTTGAAGGTCCGCGCGAGCGCACGCTGCTCGGTGCTGCCGTCGATCGCGGCGCGCGCCTCGAGGTCGCCCGCCGCCACGCGGCGCGCGGCCCGATCCAGGCCGCGCATCGGGCGCGCGATCGTGCGGGCGATGACCAGCCCGGCGCAGAGCCCGACGGCGAGCACCACCGCGCCGATGAGCACCAGGCCGACGATCGTGCGCCGGACGGCGCGGTGCACCGCGGCGACGCTCTGGGTGACCCGCACAGCGCCGACCGCCGGCGGCCGGGTGGCGCTGCGGATCGGCACCGCGGTGGCCAGGAGATCCTGGCCCAGCGTGCTGCTGTGGCGCGTGCGCTGGTCGGTGTGACCGCCGAGTGCGGCCCTGATCTCGGGGCGCCGGCCGTAGGGCGCGCCCACCAGGCCGGTCCCGACGCTGTCGGCCAGCAGCCGGCCCTGGCCGGCGACCACGATCACCCGCCCGCGCACCGTGGCCCCGGATTTCGTCACGAGCGCCTGGAGCTCGCCGCGGCGCGCCGGGGCCAGCAGGTCGGCCGCGGTGGCCGCCAGCACGTCGGCCTGGGCGCGCGCCTGTGAGCGCACCTCGTCGTCGACGCGCTGGCGGATGCTCGCGGCGAGGGGCACCTCGAGCGCCACGATGGCCAGCAGCAGGACATAGGCCAGGGCCAGCA
>DATNGY010000447.1:0-4609 GCA_035605735.1 Solirubrobacteraceae bacterium | reverse complement strand
TCGCGACGCGCGGCCGGCACGGCGCGGCGTGCGCGGCGGCGATCGCGACGACGCTCGCCTCGTCGGTCGCCGGGGCCTTCATCACCCTCGGGGCGCTCGCGTGGTGGCTGGTCGACCGCGGCTGGGCGCCGGTCGCGCTGGGGGCGGCGGCGCTCGTGCCCGCCGCGGTCCTCGCGCTCGCCTTCCCCGAGGGCGGCAGCTTCCCGTTCGTGGGCTCGAGCTTCTGGCCGGGGCTCGCGGCGGCCGTCGCGTTCGCGCTGGCGGTTCCCCGGGACGCCCGGATCGTCAAGCTCGCCGGCGCCCTCTACGTCGCGCTGCTGATCGCGGCCTACGCGCTCAGCACGCCGATGGGCGGCAACGCGATGCGCCTCGGGGCGCTCGTCGCCGGACCGCTGCTCGCGTGCCTGCTCTGGGACCGCGACCGGCGGCTGCTCGCGCTCCTCGCGCTGCCGCTGTTGTACTGGCAGTGGGTCGCGCCCGTCGACGACTGGGTGCGCGCCGCCGAGGACCGCTCCGTCCACGCGGGCTACTACGCCGGGCTCAACCGCTTCCTGCGCGCCGAGCAGCGCGCCTCCGGCCCGTTCCGCGTCGAGATCCCCTTCACCGACAACCACTGGGAGTCGCGGTGGGTCGCGCCGGTCGCCCCGCTCGCGCGCGGCTGGGAGCGCCAGCTCGACGTCGAGCGCAACGCGCTCTTCTACGACGGGCGGCGGCTCACCGCGGCGCGCTACCGGCGCTGGCTCGACGACAACGCCGTGCGCTTCGTCGCGCTCGCCGACGCGCCGGTCGACTACTCGGCCGCGGCTGAGGCCGCGCTCGTGCGCGGCGGCCTGCCGTTCCTGCGACCGGCGTGGCGCGACGCCCATTGGCGCGTCTTCGCGGTCCGCGGCGCGCGGCCGCTGGCCACGGGCGCGGCGCGGGTCACGGGGCTCGACAGCGAGCGCGTGCGGCTGCGCGCGACGGGCGCCGGCGCCGTCGACCTGCGCATGCGCTTCACGCCGTACTGGCGCCTGCCGGCGGGCGCGGGCTGCGTGCGCGCGGGCCCCGGCGGCTGGACGCGGCTGGACCTGACCCGCCCCGGGGACGTCGCGCTCCAGGCGCGGTTCTCCCTGCAACGCGTCCTGCAGCGCGGACGCCGCTGCGGCTGAGCGGCTTCGTTAGGTGCGGTTAGCACGCCCTTCCAACGCCGGGGTCGGGAGTAAAATCAGCGTCGGATGGTGTCCCGTGCGCGTGCGCTTCAGGAGCGGCTGCTGCCCAGCGGCCCTCTCGACGCGCTCCGGCAGGTGTTGCTCTTCTTCATCGCCTACTACGGCTACCGGCTCGTGCGTGGCGCGATCGACGACCCCGCCGGCGCCTCGGTCGCCTTCCAGAATGCGCGCAACGTCATCCACCTCGAGCAGGGCCTGGGGCTCTTCGTGGAGCCGAGCATCCAGGCGTGGGCGGCCACGAAGCCCGCGGTCATCGACTTCGCGAGCTGGACGTACCTGAACTGCCAGAGCTCGGTCACGCTCGGCGCGCTCGTCTTCCTCTACCTCTTCCACAACCGCTCGTTCTACTTCGTGCGGAACATGTTCGTCGTGGCGATGGGCGTCGCGCTCATCGGCTACGTGCTCGTGCCGACGGCGCCGCCGCGCTTCTTCCCGGAATGGGGCTTCTTCGACGCCGTCGCGAACTTCACGGGCGTCTCGCACGACTCGGTCGCGGTCAACACGCTCTTCAACCCCTACGCCGCGATCCCGTCGATGCACGTGGCCTTCGCGCTCATGATCGGCGTCCCGCTGGCGCGGCTGAGCAAGCGCCGCGCGGTCAAGGTCGCGTGGGCGCTGTATCCGCTGCTCGTGACGTTCGTCATCGTCGCCACCGGCAATCACTTCCTCATCGACGCCTTCCTCGGCGCGCTGACGGCCGCGCTCGCCGCCTGGGCCGCGGCCTGGCTGGCCCGCGCGCGACCCGCCTCCTGGAGCTTCAACGAGCCGTCGACGTCGGCCGCTTGATGGCGCCCCGCACGCGTGCGCCCGGTCCGGCCGACCAGCGCCGGCCGCTCCCGCCGATGGGCTCGGGGGTACGCCGCGAGATGGTGCGCAACCGGCTCATCGAGTCGCGCCTGACTCCGAACGCGATCTCGCTGACCGGGCTCGTGCTCAACGTCGTCGCCGCGGTGCTCGTGTGGCAGGAGCTCTACGTCTGGGGCGGCATCGCGTTCGTCGTCGGGTCGGTGTGCGACACGCTCGACGGGCGCTACTCGCGGATGTCGGGCAAGGGCACCCAGTTCGGGGCGTTCCTCGACTCGACGCTGGACCGCATCGAGGAGGGCATCGTCCTCACCGCGGTCGCCGCCGTCTTCGCCAAGCAGGGCAAGGACTTCGCGGCGGCAGCGGTGGTCGTCGCCGTCCTCGCCTCGCTGATGGTCTCCTACACGCGCGCCCGCGCGGAGGCGCTCGGGGTCGAGTGCAAGGTCGGCATCGCCAGCCGCGCCGTCCGGGTCGTGATCCTCTCCGTCGGTATCCTGTTCGCGGATCTCGGCGCCCTGGCGCCCGCGGTCTACGTGCTGGCGGGCCTGGGCACCATCACCGTGCTGCAGCGGATCCTGCACGTGCGCAAGGCGCTCAGGGAGCCTCCCGCGCCGGTGGCCGAGCTGTAACGGGCCACCGCGCCCGGGGTTCCTGAGCCCGGATCTCCATAACCGAAGGGAACTCAATTGAGCATCACCGGCAACGTCGGCGCCGCGGCGACCGAGGGCCCGCCCACGAACGGCCAGGCGCGCTACCAGCACGACAAGGTGCGCGTGGCCATCATCGGCGTCGGCAACTGCGCGAACTCGTTCGTCCAGGGCGTCCACCACTACCGTGATGCCGATCCCGACGCGCCGGTCCCGGGCCTCATGCACACGGAGCTCGGCGGCTACCACGTCCGCGACATCGAGTTCACGTGCGCCTTCGACATCAACGCGACGAAGGTCGGCAAGGACCTCGGCGAGGCGATCTGGGCGGAGCCGAACGACACGATCAAGTTCACCGAGGCGCCGGCGAAGCTCGGCGTCCCGGTCCTGCGCGGCATGACCCACGACGGCATCGGCAAGTACGCGGCCGAGCGCATCGAGAAGGCGCCGGGCCAGACCGCCGACATCGCGTCGGTGCTCCAGGAGACGCGCACGGACGTCGTCGTCTCCTACCTTCCCGTCGGCTCCGAGCAGGCGACCAAGTGGTACGTCGAGCAGGTGCTCGAGGCGGGCTGCGCCTTCGTCAACTGCATCCCGGTCTTCATCGCCCGCGAGGAGTACTGGAACCGGCGCTTCGAGAAGGCCGGGCTACCGATCATCGGCGACGACATCAAGTCACAGGTCGGCGCGACGATCACACACCGCGTCCTCGCCCGCCTCTTCCACGAGCGCGGCGTCGCGCTCAAGCGCACCTCGCAGCTGAACGTCGGCGGCAACATGGACTTCTTCAACATGCTCGAGCGCGAGCGCCTGGAGTCCAAGAAGATCTCCAAGACGAACGCGGTCACCTCGATCGCGGGCGTCGACCTCCCGGCCGACGACGTCCACGTCGGCCCCTCGGACTACGTGCCGTGGCTCACCGACCGCAAGTGGGCGCACATTCGCCTCGAGGGCGAGGCCTTCGGCGGCGTGCCGCTCACCGCCGAGCTCAAGCTCGAGGTCTGGGACTCGCCGAACTCGGCCGGCATCGTCATCGACGCCGTGCGCTGCCTGAAGCTCGCGCTCAACCACGGCGTGGCCGGGCAGCTCGACGGCCCGTCGTCGTACCTGATGAAGTCCCCGATGCGCCAGCGCCCCGACGACGAGGCGCGGGAGGCGACAGAGGCCTTCATCGCCCGCTACTCGGGCAAGGGCCCGGGGACGGCGGCCACGGGCGCCGCAGCGCGGACGACGGCAGGGGACACCGCCTCGTAGGCGCGGTCCGACGAGCGGCCCGCCCCGGCGGGCCGCTCTATGCTGCCGGCGGTGAGCCGCCGGCCGCTGCGCATCGCCCAGGTCACGCCGTACCCCTGGGAGGACGAGAACTTCGTCAACACGCACGTGCGGCGGGTCTCCGAGGAGCTCGCCGGCCGCGGTCACGCGGTGTTCGTCGTCGCTCCCTCGAGCTCGCCGGCGCTCGTGCGGGCGGGCCGCCGGGCGGTCCGCGACGGGCCGCCGGCCGAGCCCGGCGAGGTCACGGTGCTCGCCGTCGGCGAGGCGCTGCCGCCGCTCCCGGGCCGCAGCCGCGCGGCGTTGCCGATCGACGTCGCGCGCACGGTCTCCGGCCTGTTCGAGGGGCCCGCCGCGCTGGACCTCTGCCACGTGCACGAGCCGTTCGCCCCGAGCGTCGCCTCGACCGCGCTGCGGCACTCGCGCGCCCTGAACGTCGGGACGTTCCACGCGCCGGCCGAGCGCGTCGTGGCCACGCAGGTCGCGCGCCGCGTCGTCGAGCTCGTGTTCGGGCGCCTGGACCTGCGCACCGCGAGCTTCGCGGCCACGCGCGAGCTCATGACGCGCTTCTTCCCGGCCCACTACCGGCTCGTGACGCCCGGCGCCGACGTGATCGCGCGCGCGGACCCCGCGCCCGGCCCGGTGCGCATCGCCTTCCTCGAGGAGGAGGAGCGCGCGGCC
>DATNGY010000446.1:0-3593 GCA_035605735.1 Solirubrobacteraceae bacterium | reverse complement strand
GACCTTGCCGGTCGGGATCACGCCAGCCATCGCGCGGCGTCCTTGGCGTGGTAGGTGATGACGACGTCGGCGCCGGCGCGGCGGATCGAAGTCAGCGCCTCGAGCACGGCGGCGCGCTCGTCGAGGTGACCGGCGGCGGCGGCCGCCTTGACCATCGCGTACTCGCCGCTGACGTTGTAGGCGGCGACGGGCATGCTCGTCGCGTCCTTGACGCGCCGGATCACGTCGAGGTACGGAAGCGCGGGCTTGACCATGACGACGTCGGCGCCCTCCTGCACGTCGAGCAGCACCTCGCGCAGCGCCTCGTCGCCGTTGCCGGGGTCCATCTGGTAGCCGCGGCGGTCCCCGAACGCGGGCGCGGAGTCGGCGGCCTCGCGGAACGGGCCGTAGAAGGCGGAGGCGAACTTCGCGCTGTAGGCCAGGATCGGCGTCTCGGCGAAGCCGTCCTCGTCGAGCGCCGCGCGGATCGCTCCGACGCGACCGTCCATCATGTCGCTCGGAGCGATGACGTCGGCGCCGGCGCGCGCCTGCGAGACCGCGGTCCGCGCGAGCAGCTCGACCGAGGCGTCGTTGTCGACCGCGCCGGCCGCGTCGAGGAGCCCGCAGTGGCCGTGGCTCGTGTACTCGCACAGGCACAGGTCGCAGACGACGAGGAGATCGGGGTGGGCGCGCTTGATCGCGCGGACGGCGAGCTGGACGACGCCCTCGTCGTCCCAGGCGCCCGAGCCCTCCTCGTCTTTGTCGGCGGGGATGCCGAAGAGGAGCACGGCCGGCAGGCCGAGCGCCGCCGCCTCGCCCGCCTCCGCGACCGCGGCCGCGAGGCCGAGCCGGTCGACGCCGGGCATCGCGCCGATCGGCGCGCGGCCGTCGAGGCCGTCCTCGACGAAGAGCGGCAGCACGAGGTCGCCGGCCTCCAGGCGCGTCTCGCGGACGAGCTCGCGGAGGCCGGGGGTGCGGCGCAGGCGGCGCAGGCGGGTCTGGGGAAAGGCCATGCCGGGCTCTACATCGTAGGCGGGATCCGCTCCCAGTCCTCCACGGTGAGTGCGTAGATGTCGTGGTCCTCCCAGGTTCCGTTGATCCGCAGGTAGCGCTTGGCGTGGCCCTCGAGGCGAAATCCGACATGCCGGGCGACGGCGACCGAACGCGCATTGCGAGGGATGATCGCGGGCTGGACGCGGTGCAGGCCGGCGTGCTCGAAGGCGAAGCGGACGACCAGACGGACCGCGCGCGTCGCGTGGCCGCGGCCGCCGGCGTCGGCGGAGATCCAATAGCCGAGGTTGGCGCTCTGCCACGGCCCGCGCACGACGTTCGACAGCGCGACACGGCCGACGAGCCGCTCGCCGGCGTCGAGATCGAGGACCGCGAACGCGTACGCCGTGCCGGACGCCCACGCGCGCCGGTCGAGATCGAGCTCGAGGCGCTGGCCGCTCTCGCTGTAGAAGGACGTGTCCCGTATCGGGTCCCACGGCTCGGTGTGGTGCCGATTGGCCGCCCGGAGGCGGCCCTGCGCGGCGGCGTCGGCGAGCTCGGTCGGCCGGATCGCCGTCGGCGGCTCCTCGAGCCGCACGCGCGCGATGCTCACGTCGCCGAGCGCACCTCGCGGCGCGCGAGCTCAGCACCGCAGTCGCGGCAGAACGCGTCGCCGCCGGCGGCTGGCGCACCGCACTCCGGGCAGCGGCGTGGCGCCGCTCGTGCGGTCGCGACGGCGAGCGGGCTCATCGTCCCCCACGGCTCGAGCACGAGGTGCTGGCGCAGGTAGACGACCGTCTCGCGCAGGATCGCGGCGACGGGCAGCGCCACGAGCGCGCCGAGGATCCCGAACAGCTCGCCCCCGAAGAGCAGCGCGAAGATCACGAGCAGCGGGTTGATGCGGAGCGCGTGTCCGAAGACGAGCGGGGCGACCACGTGCCCCTCGATCTGCTGCAGGCCGACGAAGAGCAGCGCGACCCAGAGCGCGGTGAGTGGATCCTGGAAGAGCGCGACGAGCACCGGCGGCGCCGCGCCGAGGATCGGCCCGACGTACGGGATCAGCTCCATGAGGGCGAAGAAGACCCCGAAGGCGACCGCGTAGGTCTTGCCGTCGGGGAAGATCCCGAGGAGCCCGAAGACGTAGAGCCCGAGGCCGGCGCCGAGTCCCATCAAGACGCTGAAGATGAGCTGGCCGCGGACGTAGCCCGCGACCGCGCGCACGACGCGCGCCGGGTAGTCGTCCTCGGGCGTGCCGTCGCCCGGCGGCATCACCGATCGCACGAGCGCGCCGATCCGCTCGCCGTGGACGAGCATGTAGACCGAGAGCACGAAGGTCACGATCAGCCCGAACCCGGCGGTGACCAGCCGCGTCAGCAGGTCGGTCCCGAACGACACGATCTGATCGGTGCCGCCGGTGATCTTCGTGCGCAGCGTGTCGAGCGCCGAGCGGCCCGGCTCCTTGACCTGGACGTTGATGCCCTTGCGGTCGAAGTAGGCCTGGACGTCGGCGAGGCGGTCGTTGGCGGAGTCCGTGATCGACGGCAGGTCGTCGCGCAGCGTCGAGACCTCGTCGGAGACGGGGTTGGCCAGGAGCACTCCCGCAAGCGCGAGCACGCCGGCGAAGCCGACGTAGACGAGGAGGATCGCGAGGCCGCGCGGCAGGTGCGCGCGCTGCAGCGCAGCGACGAGCGGGTTCAGGATCAGCGCGATGATCGCCGCCGTCGTGAAGAGCAGGAGGACGGGACCCGAGGCCTTGGCGATCGCGTACAGCGCCAGCAGCGCGAGCGGCAGCGCGACGAGCTGGATCCAGCGGGGGACGACGACCGGCTGGGTCGTGCCGGGCGGCGCCTCGCCCTCGAGCGGGTCGTGGCGCTCGAAGTCGTCCGCGCCGTCGGGCGGCTGGGGCTCGGCGGGGACGAGATCCTCGTTCTTGACGGAATCGCTCATGGCGCCCGTACGGGAGAGTATGGGGCGTGCCCGAAGCGGCGGCGACCCTGCTCTTCGTCGGCGACGTCGTCGGCGGCCTCGGCCGGCGGACGCTGCTCGGCCTGCTCCCCGCTCTGCGCGCGGAGCACGCGCCGACCTTCGTCGTGGTCAACGCCGAGAACGTCGCCGGCGGGCTCGGGATCACGCCGAAGCTCGCCGACGAGCTCCTCGACGGCGGCGTCGACGTCATCACGCTCGGCAACCACGCCTACCGCCGCCGCGAGATCTACGCCTACCTCGACGAGCAGGAGCGGATCGTCCGGCCCGCCAACTACCTGCGCTCGCAGCCCGGCCACGGCACCGTCGTCGTCGAGCGCGGCGGCGTGCGCCTCGGCGTCGTCTCGCTCTCGGGCAACCTCTTCCTGCGCGCCGGGCGCCCGGCCTTCGTCGAGATCGACGCAGTCCTGGCCGACCTGAGGGGGCGCGTCGACCACGTCCTTGTCGACATGCACGCCGAGGCTACGAGCGAGAAGGTCGGCATGGGCTGGTTCCTCGACGGTCGCGTGAGCGCCGTCGTCGGAACCCACACGCACGTGCCGACCGCGGACGCCCGCGTCCTCCCCGGCGGGACCGCCTACGTGACGGATGTCGGGATGACGGGCCCGCGCGGGGGCGTGATCGGCGTGCGCAAGGAGCAG
>DATNGY010000445.1:0-3712 GCA_035605735.1 Solirubrobacteraceae bacterium | reverse complement strand
GCGCGGCGAATGCGCCGGCTCGAGACGGGCCCGCGCACGCCGAGCCCCTGGGCGAAGTGGCTCACCCGCAGCTCCTCGAGCAGCCACGGGACCTCGCGAAGCGACGCCGGCAGCGGGCGGCCGCGGGGCCAGCGCTCGACCCGCGCTCGGTAGGCCTGCTCGAGCTCGTGGACCGCGGCCATGCGGTCGCGGTCGGTGGCGACGTTGTCGGGGAGGCGCTCGAGGCGGCGCTCGGCGGCGCGCAGGTAGCGCTCCACGTCGGCCAGACGGCGCGCCGGCGTCGCGGCGACGAAGCCACCGAAGACGAGGCGGCCGAGCTGGCGTGCGACGTCGAGCCGGGCGGGCTCGAAGGCGGGCGCACGCAGGCCCTCGAGGCGGCGCTCGACGTCGCGCCGCGCATCGAGTATGCCGACGACGGTGTCGACCACCGCCGCGGAACGCGCGGGCAGCTGCGCGCCGACGGACGCGCGCAGGCGCCCGAAGCCGGCCTCGTCCCACGCGGGGCCGCCGGTTTCATCGACGAGGGCGTCGACGGCGGCGGCGAGCGCGTCGTCGAGCACGGCGCCGGCGTCCCCGCCGGGCGCGGTCGCCAGCGTGAGCTGGGCCGCCGAGCCCAGCCGCGCACGCAGGTCGCGCAGCGGCGAGGGCAGCGTGAGCAGGAGCAGGCGGCGCGTCCCCGCGCGCATCGCCGCCGCCTGCGCGGCGGGCGTCTCGAGCGCGCGCACGCCCACCGCGTCGCCCTCGTCCACCAGCGCAGGATAGGCGCGCACGGCGCCCCCGCTCCCCGGCAGCGCGACGACGCGAGGGAGCGTTCCCACGCCGTCCCAGTCGCGCAGCCCGTGGCGCTCGAGGCTCGCGGATGCCGCCCCGAGCTCGGCGCGCAGGCGCGGGCGCAGCTCGGCCCGCAGCGCGTCGAGGTCGCGCCCCGTCGCGAGCACGGCGCCACGGTCGTCCTCGACGCTGAAGCGCATGCGCAGGTGCGCGGGGAGCGCGCCGAGGTCGAAGTCCTCGGGGGCGACGCGAACGCCGCGGATGCGCTCGAGCGCTGCGGCGAGCGCGTCGGGCAGCGCGCCCGCGGAGGGGTCGAGCGCCGGCTCGAGCGTCGCCACCGTCGCGGGCACCGGGACGAGCCCGCGACGGACGTCCTTCGGGAGCGACCGCACGAGGGCGGTGACGAGCTCCGCGCGCAGGGCGGGCACGAGCCACTCGAAGCCCTCGGCGCGCAGCCGGCCGAGCGCGCGCAGCGGGACGTGGACGGTGACGCCGTCGTCCTCGGCGCCGGGCTCGAAGCGGTAGCTCAGCGGCAGCTCGAGGTCTCCCCGGCGCCAGGCGTCGGGGCGGCCGGCGTCGTCGATGTCGCCGCGGACGAGGAGCTCGCGGGGCAGGTCGAGGAGCTCGGGCCGGCGCGCGCGCTCGTCGCGCCACCAGCGGTCGAAGTGCGCGCCCGAGACGACGCCGGCCGGCACGCGCTCGTCGAAGAACGCGTACAGCACTTCGTCGCCGGCGAGCAGGCCGCGCCGGCGAGCGCGCTCCTCGGCGGCCTCGACCTCGGCGATCCGGGCGCGGTTGCGCGCGGCGAACGCGTGGCGCGTGTCCCAGTCGCCGGCCACGAGCGCGCGGCGCAGGAAGAGCTCGCGGGCACCGGCCGGGTCGGTGCGGGCGAGGCTCACGGTGCGCCCGCCGACGACCGGCAGCCCGTAGAGCGTGACGCGCTCGGTCGCCACGGCCGCGGCGCGGCGGCGGTCCCAGCGCGGCTCGGAGACGCGGCGGCGCGCGAGCTCCCCGGCCACGGGCTCGACCCAGGCCGGGTCGATCGGCGCAGCCACGCGGCCCCACAGCCGCGAGGTCTCGACGAGCTCGGCGACCATGACCCACGGCGGCGGGCGGCGCGCGAGCAGCGACCCGGGCCACAGCGCGAAGCGCGCGCCGCGCGCGCCAAGGTACTCGCGCGCGTCGCCGGTCTTCAGCCCGAGGTGCGAGAGCAGCCCGGCGAGCATCGCGCGGTGGACGTCGTCGGGCGCGGCGGGCGCGCGGTTGACCGTGACGCCCGACTCGCGCGCGGCCTGGCGCAGCTGGGCGACGAGGTCCTGCCACTCGCGCACGCGCAGTGCGTGGAGGAAGTGCTCGCGGCACCAGCGGCGAAACGCGCTGCCCGAGAGCTCGCGCTGGCTGGCTCGGACGGCGCGCCACAGCTCGAGCAGCGCGAGCGGGTCTGAGGCGGCCTCGCCGGCGAGGCGCCGGTGGGCCGCGTCGGCGGCGTCCCGGCGGTCGACCGGGCGCTCGCGGGGATCCTGGATCGAGAGCGCGGCGGCGATGACGAGGACCTCGTCGGCGCATCCGAGGCCGTCGGCTTCGAGCACCATGCGCGCGAGCCGCGGGTCGACCGGCAGCGTGGCCAGGCGCCGGCCGATCGCGGTCAGCCCGCCGCCGCCGGGGCGCAGCGCGCCGAGCTCCTCGAGCAGGCGGACGCCGTCGCGGACCTGGCGGCGGTCGGGCGGGTCGAGGAATCCGAAGCGCTCGACGTCGCCGAGCTCGAGCGCCGCCATCTGGAGGATGACCGCGGCGAGGCTCGTGCGCAGGATCTCGGGGTCGGTGAAGCGCGGGCGCGCGGCGAGGTCCTCCTCGGAGTAGAGGCGCAGGCAGACGCCGTCCGCCGTGCGTCCGCAGCGGCCCTTGCGCTGCT
Source organism: Solirubrobacteraceae bacterium (assembly GCA_035605735.1). GTDB lineage: Bacteria > Actinomycetota > Thermoleophilia > Solirubrobacterales > Solirubrobacteraceae > JAOPZW01. The sequence goes on along the minus strand of DATNGY010000445.1, from coordinate 1,029 downwards.
CGGCCGACGCCTGCGAGACGCGCTCGATCGGGAGTCGCTGGACCTTCAGGCGCGGGCTGTAGCGGCTGATGCGCGCGGTCCCTGGATCGACGACGTAGCGGATGCCGGGGACCGTCACCGAGGTCTCGGCGACGTTGGTGGCGAGGACCACGCGCCGGCGGGGGCCGGGTCGGAACGCGCGCCGCTGGTCGGCCGCCGCGAGGCGCGCGTAGAGCGGGACGATGTCGAGCGCGGCGCCGAAGCGCCCGTGCAGGGCGTCGGCCGCGTCGCGGATCTCGCGCTCGCCGCTCAGGAACACGAGGACGTCGCCCGGGCCCTCGCGCAGCAGCTCGTCGACCGCGTCGCCGATCGCGTCGACCTCGTCGGAGACCGCCTCGTCGTACGGGCGGTAGCGGACCTCCACCGGGTACGTGCGGCCGGAGACCTCGACGACGGGAGCGCCGCCGAAGTGGCGGCTGAAGCGCTCGGGATCGATCGTCGCCGACGTGATCACGAGCTTCAGGTCGGGGCGGCGCGGGAGCAGGCGGGCCAGGAAGCCCAGGAGGAAGTCGATGTTGAGGCTGCGCTCGTGCGCCTCGTCGACGATGACCGTGTCGTAGCGGCGCAGGAGCCGGTCGCGGCGGATCTCGGCGAGGAGCAGGCCGTCGGTCAGCACGCGGACGAGCGTGTCCTGCGTCGTGCGGTCGTCGAAGCGCACGGCGTAGCCCACGACCGTCCCGAGCGCGACGCCGAGCTCCTCGGCGATGCGCTCGGCGACCGTGCGCGCGGCCACGCGCCGCGGCTGCGTGTGCGCGATCGCGCCGCGGACGCCGCGGCCGAGCTCGAGGCACAGCTTCGGCAGCTGCGTCGTCTTGCCGGAGCCTGTCTCGCCGGCGACGACGACGACCTGGTGGTCGCGGATCGCAGCCAGCAGGTCGTCGCGGCGGCCCGTGATCGGCAGCGCCTCCGGGTAGCGCAGGCGCCCCCCGCCGACGAGCGCGTCCCAGCGCGCCCGGCGGGCCGCCTCGAGGGCGGCCCCGCGTGCGGTTC
>DATNGY010000444.1:0-7858 GCA_035605735.1 Solirubrobacteraceae bacterium | reverse complement strand
GAAGCCCGTCTCGTGGCCCTGGCCGTGCGGCGAGGTGCCCGTGTACGCGGTCACGGAGCCAGTCGGGTGCACGCGCACCGTCGCGGACTCGTAGAAGCCGCCCTGCATGCCCCATCCCTCGGGCCCGAGCGCCCGCGACGGGCCGAGGCCGCAGATCTCGACGTAGGTCGAGAAGCCGACGCCGCGGTAGACGCCGCGGCCCCGAAGCTCCTCCTGCTCGCGGCGAAATGCGTCCAGGTCGAGCATCTCCAGGCAGCGGTCGAGCGTGCCGTCGTAGTTGCCCGAGTCGTAGATGAAGCCGTGCGGGCGCTCGTTGGGGAACTCCCTGATGAAGTTCTTGCGCCGCAGCTCGAGGCGATCCATGCCCAGCTCGTCGGCGAGCTGGTCCATGGTGACCTCGATGAAGTGCGTCGCCTCGGGCCGCCCGGCCCCGCGGATCGCGTCCGTGCACATCTTGTTCGTGAAGACGCCGATGATGTCGGTCTTGACGGCCTTGAAGTCGTAGACGCCGCTGACGACGCAGGCGCTGAACGTCGGGATCACCGGGCCCTCGATCAGGTGGTAGGCCCCGAGGTCCTGGAGGATCTTCACGTGGATCCCGGTCAGCGTCCCGTCGCGCTTGGCCCCGATCCGCACGTAATCGATCTGGTCGCGGCCGTGGTGCGTCGTGGCCATGTCGTCGCTGCGCGTGGCCGTCCACTTCACGGGGCGGTTCGTGCGCCTGGCGCACCACGCGACGAGGACCTCCTCGAGGTAGACCTGCAGCTTCGAGCCGAAGCCGCCACCGACCTCGGGCGCGATGACCCGGATCTTCTCCTCGGAGACGCCGAGCTGGATCGAGAGGATGATTCGCGCGATGTGTGGGATCTGCGTCGACGAGTAGAGCGTCAGGCGGCCCTCGCGCCACTCGGCGATCGCGCCGCGGGGCTCGATGGCGGCGCCCGCGGTGCGGTGGTTGACGATGCGCCGCTCGACGACGACGTCGGCCTCGGCCAGCGCGGCTTCGACATCGCCGCCCTCGAGCGACCACTCGAAGCAGTTGTTGGTGCCGTGGTCGTCGTGGATGACCCCCGCGCCCTCCTCGAGCGCGGCCTCCATGTCGACGACGACCGGGAGCGGGTCGTACTCGACGACGACGTCCTCGGCCGCGTCGACGACCGCGTAGCGGTCGGGGCCCAGGACGACCGCCACCGGCTGCCCGACGTAGCCGACCTTGTCGCGCGCGAGCGGCCAGTGGTCCGGGACCATGACGTCGACCCCCGGCGGCACCCACACCATCGGCGTGGCGGCGGCGAGGTCGGTCATGTCCTCGCCGGTGAACACGGCCTCGACCCCGCGGCGCTCCTTCGCCGCCGAGGCGTCGATCGACGTGATCCGCGCGTGCGCCTCGGGCGAGCGCACGATCGCCGCGTAGAGCGTCGCCGGCAGCGTGATGTCGTCGACGTAGACGCCGCGGCCGGTGATCAGCCGCGGATCCTCCTTGCGCCTGAGCGCCTGCCCGACGAAGCCGTTGCCGCTCGGCTCCTGGCGCTCGAAGACCTCGGCCGCACCCGCGCCCATCACGACACCTCCGTCGTCGTGGTCTCGGTTCGGGCCTCGCGCATCGCGCCGGCGGCCGCCTGCACCGCCTTGACGATGTTGTGGTAGCCCGTGCAGCGGCAGAGGTTGCCCTCGAGCCCGTGGCGGATCTCCTCCTCGCTCGGCTCCGGGTTGCGCGCGAGCAGATCGGCCGCGGCCATGATCATGCCGGGCGTGCAGTAGCCGCACTGCAGCCCGTGGTTGGTCCAGAACGCCTCCTGCAGCGGATGGAGCGCGTCGCCGCCGCCGCCCATCCCCTCGATCGTGCGGACCTCGGCACCGTCGGCCTGCACCGCCAGCACCGTGCAGCTCTTGACGCCCTCGCCGTCGAGGTGGACCGTGCACGCCCCGCAGTTCGACGTGTCGCACCCGACGTTGGTGCCCGTCAGGCCGAGGTGATCGCGCAGGAGGTGGACGAGCAGCAGTCTCGGCTCCACCTCCAGCTCCTGCGGCTCGCCGTTGACGGTCAGCCGCACCGGGACAGTGCTCATGCCTCTCCTCTCGAGGATGCCGAACATCGCGAGCCTAGTACCGCTCGTCGCGCCGCTCAAGCCGGTGGGGCGCCGGCGAACCTCGGGCGCCTACTCGCCTTCGACGATTGCGGCGGCGGCGTCGGCGGCGCGCTCGACGAGCGCGCGGACCTCCTCGCCGGGCTGTCGCCAGCGCCCGAGGACGTATCCGGCGACGTCGTCGGGATCGGTCGAGTCGGGGCGCCCGACGCCGACGCGCACGCGCGTGAAGTCGGCGGAGCCGAGCGCCTGGCGCACCGAGCGCAGCCCGTTGTGACCGGCCAGGCCGCCGCCGACGCGGGTGCGGACCTCGCCGAAGGGCAGGTCGATCTCGTCGTGGATCACGACGACGCGGTCGAGGTCGAGGCGCAGCGAGCCGCGGGCGGGACCGACGCTGCGCCCGGCGTCGTTCATGTACGTCTGCGGCCGGAGCACCGCGACGCGCGGCCCGCCGGCGCGCCCATCGGCGTAGAGCCCGGCGTAGCGCTGGCGCGGCCGCGGCAGCTCCCAGCGGCGCGCGAGCTCCTCGGCGACCGCGAAGCCGACGTTGTGCGGTGTGCGCGCGTAGCGCGCTCCCGGGTTGCCGAGCCCGACGACGAGCCAGTCGACCGGCGCGCCCGCCCGGAACGGGTTGCGCAACCTACTCGTCGGCGGAGGCGTCCGACTCGGCGGCGGGCGCCTCGCCCGCCTCGCCCGCCTCGCCCTCCTCGCCGACGCGCTCGGTCTCCTCCTCGAGCTCCTCCTCCTCGGCCTCGGGCTCGACGGTCGGCGGGGTGAGCGTCGCGACGACGGTCTCGTCGACGTCGTCGAGGATCTTGACGCCCGCCGGCGGCGTGACCGCCGCGAGCGTCAGCGTGTCGTTGATCTCGAGCGCCGAGACGTCGGCCTCGAGGCGCTCGGGGATGTCGGTGGGAAGGGCCTCGATCGTCACCTCGCGGGTCACGTGCTCGAGCACTCCGCCCTCGCGCACGCCGGGCGCGTCCTCGGCGCCGACGAGCTCGAGGCCGACCGTGGCCGCGATGGCGACGTCCAGGCGCACGCGCAGGAAGTCGACGTGGAGCATCTCGCCGCGGACGGGATGGCGCTGGGCGTCCTTGAGGACGACCGGCGTGGTCGAGCCGTCGAGCTCGAGCTCGACGACGGCGCCGCGCGCGGCGAGCGCGTAGCGCAGGGCGCGAGCGTCGACCGCGAAGGCCAGCGGCTCGTCGCCGCCGCCGTAGAGCACGCCGGGGACCTGGCCGGCGCGGCGCAGGCGCCGTGCGGCGCGCGACGATCCGGCATCGCGGGGCAGGACGCTGAGCTTCGTGGTCTGGCTTGCCATTGCGGCGATCGATGGTAGCGCCCGCTTTCAGCACGAGCCCTCGCGGGCGATCGGCGCGCTCACCCGGCGCAGGACGATGTCGCGGCCGGTCAGGGCGTTGCCCCGGCGCTCGACTGCCACGCACTGCACGACCGGCAGCTGGCGGTTGACGATCGTCCAGGCGACGCGCGTCGGGCCCTCTTCGTGGCCGAGCGCGTACGCGGTCGCGGACCGGTAGGCGAGGATCTTCACCGCGCCGGGCCGGCGTAGCCGGCGGGCGTCGGCGGCGACGAGCGCCCGGCAGCGGGCGTCGTCGCGGCAGCCGTCGAGGCGGGCGAGCATCGCCCGCGCGTCGCCGCGCGCCTGGTCGCGCAGGAGCGCGTAGACGGCGTCGCGCTCGCGGTTCTCGGCCGTCAGCCAGCGGGCGAGGACCAGCGAGCACGCCACGAAGACGACCGTCCCGACGGCGACCAGCAGGACGATCCGGCGGCGCGGCACGCCGCGGCACGCTAGATGGTTGATTCCGCGGCCGCGTGTGCGCGGGGTCGCGGGATCGCGGGTGCTGGGCGACGCCTCAATCCACAGTCAATGGCAGCGCCATTGACAAGGATCGGAGGTGGCGATCAGCGCCGCGAGACCGCGGCACCCGCCGGGCACCGACGGGCGAAGCCCGTTGGTCGGGCGCGGTCGCGGAATCAACCATCTGGTGCCCGAGCGGGTGGGCCTGCGTCGGGTCAGACCCCGGGCGGGGTCGGCGGGTCCTGATCCGCGTTGAGCTCGAGGAAGCGCCGCACCGAGGTCTCCTGCTGCTCGAGGCGCTCGGCCATGCGTCGCGCGTGCTCGGCCGCGCGTCCCGCGAAGTCCTCGAGGCAGCGCTCGGGATCGTCGGGCAGCGGATAGACGTGGGCGACGTCCTGCTGGGCGCACGCGATGCCCATCGGCGGAGCGCCCTGCGCGAGCGTCCGGGCGCCGCATACGGGCGTGACGGTGATCGCCTTCTCGGGCGCGACGAGCGCGACGGGCATGAGCCGGTGGGCGGGCAGGCGGACGTGGAGCTCGATCGAGCGGTCGACGCCGATCGGCGACTCGCACAGCTCGTGCAGCGGCTCGCGCCAGACCGCGAGCACGGTGTCGGCGGCGACGAGCGCGTCGCGCAGCGTGCGCGCCTGCTCGGCGTAGGCCTCCTCGGCCTCGTCGCGCGTCCCGGCCTCGGCGAGGTCGAGGTCGCACGGCACGCGCAGGAGCTCGTCGGCGCCGATCGCGGTGCCGGCGTGCCGCGGCCCGTGCGCGACGTAGGTCTGGATCGTGCCGAGATCGGCGCGGCCGTGGAAGACGACGGTCAGCGCGTCGGCGAGCGCGAGCCCGTCGACCTTCAGCGCCACGGCCACGGAGGCCTCGGGCTCGATGAGGGCGCGCCGCAGGAGGTCGTCGGCGGCGTCGCCGCCCGAGCGGTCCCGTTCCTGGTCCATCGCGCCTCCTTCCGTCTGCGTCCGACCGTGCACAGGATGCACGACCGGGGTACCAATCATGATCGACTCGTACGCGGAAATCCGCCATATGTCCTTCGACCAGGCTCACAACCGCTCATGAAGCTCATCTACCGGCCATTCGGCCTCCTCATCGGCATCCTCGCCGGCCTCGTCTCCAAGAAGCTCTTCGAGGCGCTCTGGGGCATCTTCGACGAGGAGGAGCCCCCGAAGCCCGTCACGCGCCAGGCCGCGTGGCCGAAGATCCTCGCCGCCGCCGCCTTCCAGGGCGTCGTCTTCAAGCTCGTGCGCGCCGGCGTCGACCGCGCGGGCGCCAAGGGCTTCAACTTCCTGACCGGGACCTGGCCCGGCCCGGAGAAGACCGAGAAGAGCCAGGCCGCCGAGGCGGTCCGCTAGACGCCACTGGGGTCATGCGCCCGGAGGTTCGGCCCCCGGCGCGGTCACGTCCGCCAGCCGACCACGCCATCGCGGCGAGGACGATCGCCGCGCCGAGGAGCTCGTTCCACGAGAACGACTCGCCGAGGAGCGCGACGCCGAGCGCGGTCGAGAAGAGCGGGATGACGTAGGTGACCGTCGAGAACGTGGTCGGCCCGGCGGCGCGGACGATCCGGTAGGTCAGCGCGTAGGCGACGCCGCTGCCGAGGACGCCGAGGATGAGGAGGCTCGCGAGCGCGTCGACCGGCAGGCTCGCGGTGGGGGCGCCGGCGAGGGGCGCGATCGCGGCGAGCGTCGCGGTCGCGCAGAGCAGCTGCGCGCAGGCGAGCGCGAGCCCGCTCTCGGCGCGGCCGCCGAGGGCGCGGCGCGTGAACGTGATCCCGAGGCCATAGCACACAGCGGCGGCCGCGCACGCGAGCTGTCCGACCAGCGCCTCGCCGCCCAGGCCGCGCCACGGGCCGAGCACGCAGGCCACGCCCGCGAAGCCGAGCGCGAGGCCCGCGAGCTTGCGGCGATCGGGTCGCTCGTCGGGCAGGAAGGCGACGACGGCGACGAGCGTCATGAGCGGCGTCGTGGCGTTCCAGAGGCCGGCGAGGACGGACGAGACGTGCTCCTCGCCGACCGCGAAGAGCGTGAACGGGAGCGCGTTCATGAGCAGCCCGACGATCGCCGCGCGGCCCCAGACGTCGCGGCCCCGCGGCAGCCGCTCGCCGCGGACGGCGAGGACGGCGACGAGCGTCAGCGCCCCCAGCGCGACGCGTCCGAGGGCGACGTCCAGCGGCGCCCAGTGCCGCCCGAGCACCTTGATCATCAGGAAGCTCGAGCCCCAGATCGCGGCCAGCGCGACGAACTCGAGCCGCCAGCCCGCAGCGCGGATGGCGACGCGCGCCCGCGCGGGACGCCAGGCGATGGTCGCGCCGGCGCTCATGAGGCTTGCTTTGCGTCAGCGCGCTGCTCGGACGGCGGGGTCGCGACGAGATCGTCCATGCCCTTCAAGACGACCGAGCGTCGCGAAACCGAACATCGGCCTACCTGCCGCCGCCACGGAGGACGAAGCCGCGCTGCGCGAGCGTGTCGAGGTCGTCCTCGAAGGCCGCGAAGTCGCGCGCGAGAAGGTGGTCGAGCGGGCGCCCGGCCGGCCCCGCGGACCGCAGCCAGCGCTGCAGGACCCCGGGCACGACGCGCGCCGCGGCCTCCTCGGTGAGCGCGAGGAGGATCGCCAGCTCGGGCCGGTGGTCGAGCTCGCCGGCGATGAGCGTGAGCGGATCGACGGCGAGCACGCGGCACAGTTCGTCCTCGGTGAGGCCGAGGCGCTCCATGAGGAGCGCCGCCGCCGTGGAGGTCACCTAGAAGAGCTGGTTCTCGCCGCCGAAGACCTCGGAGACCGAGTCGTCGGTGAAGATCCGGCGGATCGAGTCCGTAAGGAGGTCGGCGCAGCTCAGGACGCGGATCGCGTCGGGGGCGCCGGGGCGCAGCGGGATCGTGTCGGTGACGACGATCTGCTCGAAGCCCGACGCGGCGAGGTTCTCATAGGCGTTGCCGCTGAGGACCGCGTGGGTCGCGGCTGCGTAGACGCGCGTCGCGCCCTCGTCGAGGACGGTCTGGGCTGCGGCCTTGAGCGTCCCGGCCGTGTCGATCATGTCGTCGACGATCACCGCGGTGCGGCCCTTGACGTCGCCGATGACGTAGCCGATCTCCGCGACCTGCTGCGCCGGGCGCTCCTTGTCGAGGATCGCGAGCTCGGCGCCGATCTTCGAGGCGAACTTCTTGTTGAGCTTGACGCGGCCGGCGTCGGGCGCGACGACGACGAGGTCGGTGAGCCCGAGGTCGTCGAAGTAGCGCGTCAGCATCATCAGCGCCGTCATGTGGTCGACCGGCTTCGAGAAGAAGCCCTGGATCTGCCCCGCGTGGAGGTCCATGGTCAGGACGCGGTCGGCGCCGGCGGACTCGAGCATCCGCGCCACGAGCCGGGCGCTGATCGGTTCGCGCGGCGAGGACTTCTTGTCCTGGCGGCTGTAGCCGAACCACGGGGTAACGGCGATCACGCGGTGCGCGCTCGCCCCCACTGCGGCGTCGATCATGAGCAGGAGCTCCATGAGCGCGTCGTTCGTCGTCACGCCCGTCTGCGGGTTGGCGCAGATCGGCTGCACGAGGAAGACGTCCGCCCCACGGATCGACTCCTCGTAGCGGCAGTAGACCTCGCCGCTCGAGAACGTCTTCAGCTTCACCGGCCCGAGATCGACCCCGAGCTTGTCCGCGATCCGCGCCGCCAGCTCCGGGTTCGCGCGCCCGGAGAAGAGCATGAGCCGCTTGTCGTAGTCGATCGGGAGGCTCGTCGACGGGACGGGACGCGTCTGGACGCTCACGGCGCGCTGGAGTCTACGCCGCGCTCACGACGACGCCGCCTCCTCGCGGGCCCGCCGCCGCGCGTCGTAGCCCTCGACGTTGCTCTGGCGCTCGCGCGCGACGCCAAGCGCCCCGGGCGGCACGTCGTCGGTGATGACCGAGCCGGCGGCGGTCCACGCGTCGTCGCCGACGGTGACGGGCGC
>DATNGY010000443.1:0-4604 GCA_035605735.1 Solirubrobacteraceae bacterium | reverse complement strand
GCTCGGGCGCGAGCTTCCTCGAGCTCGCCGCGCGCAACGGGGCGCCGGACTTCACGCCCTCGCCGACGCCGGCGTGGGGACTGCACCTCGCCGACGCGAACATCGCGCTCGCGAACCTCCTCAGGCTGGTTCGCACCGAGGCCGCCGCCTTCGCCCCGGCGTTGACCGCCAACGCACCTGATTGATATCCGTGGCCGCGGGGCGCGTTCCCGTGCGATGCGGACCGCTCCGACGCATCTATCCTCGGCGCCATCGGCGCCCTTGCGCTCGGCGCCGCGGCGGCGGCGGTGTTACCAGCTCGACCGCGAGCCCGTCGGAGGCCGCCCCGGTCGCCCCGATCGACGCCCTCAGCGGCCGCACGACGGCCGTCGAGCTCGGGCGTGGCGACGATCACGGTCAACACGAAGTAACCCTCTGGGCGCCGAGGGCGTCGCGGACACCAAACGACACGAGTTCCGTACTAGTATGGGAGCGCGTGGACGGCCTTCGCCAGCTCTCCCGGCGCCGCACGACGACCGCTCGCCGCGCGGCGTACGACGCCCTGCGCGGGGCGATCGTGGCCGGGGAGTTGACACCGGGCACGCGCCTCTCCGAGAACGAGCTCGCTGACGCGCTGGGCGTCTCGCGCACGCCCGTCCGCGAGGCGCTGCTGCGCCTTCGCGAGGACCAGCTCGTCGACGTCGTGCCCCAGCACGGCACGTTCGTCACGCCGATCAGCACGCGCGCCGTTCGCGACGCGCAGTTCCTGCGCGAGGCCGTCGAGTGCGCCGCGGTCCGCCTCGCCGCCGAGCGCGCGCGTCCCGAGGACGTCGCGGGCCTGCGCGACCTGCTCGCGCGCCAGGAGATCGCCCGCGACGACGACGACCTCGGCGGCTTCTTCGGCCTCGACGGCGACTTCCACCACGCGCTCTGCGACCTCTCCGGCCGCCCGATCGCCTGGGCCATCGGCCAGCGCGCGAACGGGCACCTCGACCGCGTGCGGCGCCTGAGCCTGCCGGTGCCCAACTACATCGCCGAGATGGTCGAGGAGCACCGCCGCGTCGTCGACGCCGTCGACGTCGGCGACCCCGACCTCGCCGAGGCCGCCCTGCGCCACCATCTGCGCATGGTCCTCTCCGGGCTGCCGCGCATCAGGGCCGAGCGCCCCGAGCTCTTCGCCGACGACGAGGACGACGCCTGACCCGTTGCCGGGTATCACCACCCCCATCCTCTCTGCCCCACCACGCGTCGGAGGACGCCCATGACCACGACGACCTTCGAGGACGTCGACCCCCAGGAGACCGCCGAGTGGCTCGAGGCGCTCGAGGCGGTCGTCGCCGCCGACGGCCCGCAGCGCGCCCAGGACCTCCTGCAGCGCGTCATCGCAGGCGCCGCCCGGCGCGGGGTCTCGATGACCGCCGGCCTGTCCACGCCCTACGTCAACACGCTCCCGCCCGCCGCCGACGACGCCGTCGACGCCGAGGAGGAGCTCGAACGCCGCATCCGCGCCTACGTGCGCTGGAACGCGATCGCGATGGTCCTGCGAGCGAACGCCGAGTCCTCGGAGCTCGGCGGCCACATCGCCAGCTACCAGTCGGCGGCGACGCTCTACGAGGTCGGCTTCAACCACTTCTGGCGGGCGCCGGGCGCCGACCACGGCGGCGACCTCGTCTACATCCAGGGCCACTCGTCGCCGGGCATCTACGCGCGCGCGTTCCTCGAGGGGCGCCTGAGCGAGGAGCAGCTCGACGGCTTCCGCCAGGAGGTCAGCCGCGACGGCATCGCCTCCTATCCGCACCCGTGGCTGATGCCGGACTTCTGGCAGTTCCCGACGGTGTCGATGGGGCTCGGGCCGCTCATGGCCATCCACCAGGCCTACTTCATGAAGTACCTCGAGGGCCGCGGCCTCGCCGACACCGCGGGCCGCAAGGTCTGGGCCTTCCTCGGCGACGGCGAGATGGACGAGCCGGAGTCGACGGGCGCGCTCGGCCTCGCAGGCCGCGAGCGCCTGGACAACCTCATCTTCGTCGTCAACTGCAACCTGCAGCGCCTCGACGGCCCCGTCCGCGGCAACGGCAAGATCATCCAGGAGCTCGAGAGCGCCTTCCGCGGCAGCGGCTGGAACGTCCTCAAGGTCGTCTGGGGCCGGCGCTGGGACCCGCTGCTCGAGGCGGACCGCGACGGCGCCCTCGTGCGTCGCATGGAGGAGGCGCTGGACGGCGACTACCAGACCTACAAGTCGCGCGACGGCGCGTACGTCCGCGAGCACTTCTTCGGCACCGACCCCGAGCTCGCCGCGATGGTCGAGGACCTCAGCGACGAGGACATCTGGAACCTCAACCGCGGCGGCCACGACCCGATCAAGGTCCACGCCGCGTACAAGGCAGCGGTCGAGCACGAGGGCCAGCCCACCGTGATCCTCGCCAAGACGATCAAGGGCTACGGGATGGGCGAGGCCGGCGAGGGCCAGAACATCACCCACCAGCAGAAGAAGATGGGCGAGGGCGCGCTGCTCTCGTTCCGCACGCGCTTCGGCCTGCCGCTCTCAGACGAGCAGGCTCGGGAGAAAACCCTCGTCCGGCTGCCGGAGGGCAGCCCCGAGGAGGCGCATCTGAAGGCCACGCGCGAGGCGCTCGGCGGCCACCTCCCGGTCCGCCGGCCGGCCACCGAGCCGCTGCCCGCGCCCGAGCTCGAGGCGTTCCGCTCGGTCCTCGACGGCTCCGGCGAGCGCGAGGTCTCGACGACGATGGCCTTCGTCCGCGTGCTCTCGTCGCTCATCCGCGACAAGCAGCTCGGCCCGCGCGTCGTGCCGATCGTCGCCGACGAGTCGCGGACCTTCGGCATGGAGGGGATGTTCCGCCAGCTCGGGATCTTCTCCCAGGTCGGGCAGCTCTACCAGCCCGAGGACGCCGAGCAGCTCATGTTCTACAAGGAGGACCGCAAGGGCCAGATTCTCCAGGAGGGCATCAACGAGGCGGGCGCGCTGTCCTCGTGGCTGGCGGCGGCGACGTCGTACGCCAACCACGGCGAGCCGATGATCCCGTTCTACGTCTTCTACTCGATGTTCGGCTTCCAGCGGGTCGGCGACCTCGCGTGGGCCGCCGGCGACAACCGCGCGCGCGGCTTCCTCATCGGCGGCACGGCCGGGCGCACGACGCTCAACGGCGAGGGGCTGCAGCACGAGGACGGCCACAGCCACCTGCTCGCGGCGACATACCCGACGTGCGTGGCGTACGACCCCGCGTACGGCCACGAGGTCGCGGTCATCGTCCAGGACGGCCTGCGCCGGATGCTCGCCGAGCAGGAGGACGTGTTCTTCTACCTCACGGTGATGAACGAGAACTATCCGCAGCCGCCGCTGTCCGATGGCGCGGAGGAGGGGATCGTGCGCGGGATCCACCCGATCCGCTCGAGCGATACCGGCGCTGCCCGCGTGCGGCTGCTGGGCTCGGGCACGATCCTGCGCGAGGTCCTGGCCGGCGCCGACCTGCTCGCCGAGGACTGGGGCGTGCCCGCGGACGTCTGGAGCGTCACGAGCTTCACCGAGCTGCATCGCGACGGCATCGCCGTCGACCGCTGGAACCGGCTGCACCCGACCGAGGAGCCGCGCACCGCTTACGTGGCCGAGGCGCTCGGGGCGACGGGCACGCCGGTCGTCGCCGCGACCGACTACCAGCGTGCCGTGCCCGAGCTCGTGCGCTCGTGGGTCGACGGGCACTACGAGGTCCTCGGGACCGACGGCTTCGGGCGCAGCGACTATCGCCGCGCGCTGCGGCGCTTCTTCGAGGTCGACCGCCACCACGTCGCGGTCGCCGCGCTGCACGCGCTCGCGCAGGACGGCGAGGTCGAGCCGGCGGTCGTGCGGGAGGCGATCGAGCGCTACGACATCGACGCGGAGGTGGACGCCCCATGGCGGCGCTGAAGGACGTCGTCGTCCCCGACATCGGCGACTTCGCCGACGTCCCGGTCATCGAGCTCCTAGTCGGCGTCGGCGACGAGGTGAATCCCGAGGACCCGCTCGTCGTCCTCGAGTCCGACAAGGCGACGATGGAGGTCCCCGCTCCCTTCGGCGGCGTCGTGAAGGAGCTGCGCGTGGAGGTCGGCGACACCGTTTCCGAGGGCTCCCCGCTGCTCGCGCTCGAGGCGGGCGGCGCCGACGGCGACGCGCCGGCCGAGCAGCCCGAGGAGCGCGAGGAGCCCGAGAAGCAGGAGCCCGCCGAGGCCGGCGCGCCGTCGGCGATCGCCTCCGCGACGGCCGCCGAGGAGCAGTCCGCCGACGCCGGCGAACAGGCGCCGCCAGTCAAGGCCCCCGACGCCGGCGAACAGGCGCCGCCGGTCCGGGCCCCCGAGCCCGACGGCGCCGGCCCGCTGCACGCGAGCCCCGCGGTGCGGCGCCTGGCCCGCGAGCGCGGCATCGACCTGCACGGCATCCAGGGCAGCGGACGCAAGGGCCGGATCCTCAAGGAGGACCTCGACCGCGGCGCCGCCGCGCCCGAGGCCGCGCCCGCCCCGGCGGCCGCGCCCGCGGCGGCCGGCGACGAGCGCGTCCCGCTCACGCGGATCCAGCAGATCAGCGCGCGCAACCTCTCGGCGGCGTGGCAGACGATCCCCCACGTCACCCAGCA
>DATNGY010000442.1:0-2604 GCA_035605735.1 Solirubrobacteraceae bacterium | reverse complement strand
CGAGCGCTTCGCCCAGCTCGACGTCGGCGTCGTCGACGCCGAGGCGGATGTCGCCGAACGGCACCATCTTCAGCCCGGTGGCGGTGACGATCATGTCCGCCTCGAGCTCGGCCCCGGACGCGAGCGCGAGCCCGTTCTCGGTGAACGTCTCGATGCGGTCGGTCACGACCGAGGCGCGGCCGGCGCCGATCGCCGCGAAGAGGTCGCCGTCGGGCACGAAGCACATGCGCTGATCCCACGGCTCGTAGCGCGGATTGAAGTGGGTGTCGACGTCGAAGCCGGGCGGCAGCCGGTGCTGGAGCAGCCGGCGCAGCAGCCGCCTCATCGCCTCGGGCCGGCGGCGGCTGAAGCCGTAGATCGCGAGCGCGATCAGGACGTTCTTCCAGCGCAGGACCGGATACGCGAGCCGCGCCGGCAGGACCCGCGCGAGCAACCCGGCGACCGGATCGACCGCCGGCAGCGAGATGACGTAGCTCGGCGAGCGCTGGAGCATCGTGACGTGCCGGGCGCGCTGCGCCAGCGCGGGGACGAGCGTCACCGCGGTCGCGCCGCTGCCGATCACGACCACGCGCTTGCCGCCGTGGTCGACATCGTCGGTCCAGAACTGCGGATGGACGATCTCGCCGCCGAAGCGCTCGACGCCCGGGAACGCGGGCGTGTAGCCCTCGTCGTAGCGGTAGTAGCCGGTGCACGAGAACAGAAAGCCGCAGGTCAGGTGGAGCGTCTCGCCGCTGTCCGTGCGCTGGACCTCCACCGTCCAGCGCGCGTCCGCTGAGGACCACCGCGCCGCGACGACGCGGTGATGGAAGCGGATCATGCGGTCGACTCCGTGCTCCCGCGCCGTCTCGCGGATGTAGTCGAGGATCGACGCGCCGTCCACGATCGCCCGCGCTCCCGACCACGGTCGAAACGGGTAGCAGAGCGTGAACATGTCCGAGTCCGAGCGGATCCCGGGGAAGCGGAAGAGGTCCCAGGTCCCGCCGATCGCCGCGCGCGCCTCGAGGATCGCGAAGCTCTTGTCGGGACAGCGCTGCTGGAGGCGACAGCCGGCGCCGACGCCGGAGAGGCCGGCGCCGACGATCACGACGTCGACGTGCTCGCTCGACGACGTCGCGCCTACCCCCAGAACAGGTTGAAGAGCGCGAACTGGCGCTCCGGGTGCCAGTCGACGGCCGGCCCGAGCCGCATCCGCTCGCCGGCTGCGGTCGGCCTGAAGCCCCAGTCCGCGAGCGCCCGCGTCGCCGCCGCGTTCGCCGCCGGGACGACGAGCGTCGTGGGCTCCGGCCCGCGCGCGGCGGCGGCGAGGAGCGCGGCGCCCGCCTCGGCGTCGGTCGCGCAGACCGCGACGCCGGCGCCGTACGGGGAGCGCGCCGACCACCCGCAGAGCTCGCCGTCGCGCTCGGCCGCCAGCCCGTCGAGCGGGCGGAGGTGGTCGAGGAAGCGCTCGCGGCGCTCGCCCGTGGCCGCGGCGTCCAGCGCCGCGAGCCGCCCGCGATCGGCCTCGCGCAGCGGCCGCACCGCGAGCGCGCCCTCGGCGACGCCCGCCGTACCGCGCCAGGCGGTGACGGCTCCCTCGGCGACGAACCCCAGCCGGTCGTAGACGGGGCGGCCGAGGTCGGTGGCGAAGAGCAGGACCGTCCGGGCGCCGCGGTCGCGCAGCCGCGCGATCGCGGCGTCGGTGAGTCCCATCCCGATCCCGCGGCCGCGCCGGCGCGGCTCGACGCCGAGCGCGCCGATCCACCCCGTCGCGCCGAAGCTCAGCGTGCAGACCGCGCCGACCGAGGCCCGCCCGACGTCGGCGACGAGCACGTCGCCGTGCGGGCTTGCGTGCGGCAGCGCGATGAGCCGTCCGACCGTGGGACCGAACGCCGCGCGCGACAGCAGCTCGGCGACGGCAGCGACCTCGCCGTCGCCGGCGCCGCGCACCTGCGCCCCGAGCGCCGGCCGTCTTCGCGCAAGCGTCCGCACGTTGCCGTCTGCGGTCGGGGTAGCTGTCGCGCCCCGACCCCGTGCCCCGCCGGTCCGACGCGTACATGAAGAGGCCGATGAGCAGCCCCGCCGCGCCGGCGAGCATCAGGATGAGCCCGACCGTCTTGAGGTCGACCCCCGAGATCGTGCCCGTGATCGCGTAGCGCAGGATCGCGCCGACCGCGATGAGGAAGATGCTGCCGCCGACCGTCATGCGCCCATCATCCCGCACGGGGCAAGGGCGCGGCCGGTCTACGATGGAACGGCGATGAGCGCGGCCGTCAGCGATCTCTACGACCTGCCCGAGGAGCACAGGGACTTCCGCGACGCGATCCGCCAGATCGCCGACGAGCGCGTGCGTCCGCGCGCGGCGGCGATCGACGCCGCGGGCGAGTACCCCTGGGACATCCGCCGGCTGCTCGGCGAGCACGACGTCCTCGCGCTTCCGCTCGACACCGAGTACGGCGGCACGGGAACCGGGACGCTGATGCTCCAGATCGCGGTCGAGGAGATCGCCAAGGCGTGCGCGTCGAGCGCGCTGATCCTCATGATCCAGGAGCTCGGGACGCTGCCGATCGCACGCTCCGGCTCCGACGAGCTCAAGCAGCGCCTGCTGCCCCGGTGCGCGACGGGCGA
>DATNGY010000441.1:0-7051 GCA_035605735.1 Solirubrobacteraceae bacterium | reverse complement strand
GCCTGCGCCCGCGCGGGCCTGGCGCTCGTGGTGGCCGGCGACGGGCCGATCGCGGCGCAGCTGCGCGCGCGGGCGCCGGCCGGCGTGCGCTTCGCCGGGCGCGTGAGCGCCGCCGAGCTCGCGCAGCTGCGCGCCCGTGCCGCGCTGGCGATCGTGCCCTCGCGCGCCGCCGAGAGCTTCGGCCTCGCCGCCGCCGAGGCGATGGCCGCCGGCGTCCCTGTCGTCGCGAGCGCCGCGGGCGCGCTGCGCGAGCTCGTAGAGCCCGCCGGCCTCGTGCCCGCGGGCGACGTCGATGCGCTCGCCGCCGCGGCGCGCGCGCGCTTCGGCGACGCCGCCGCCGGCGAGGCGGGGCTGCGCCGCGTCCGCGCGCTCGCTGCGCCCGAGGCGGTCGCGCCCAAGCTCGCGGCCGCGTTCGCCTGAGTAGCCTTCGCCGCCATGAAGGCCATCGTGACCGGCGGCGCCGGCTTCATCGGCTCGCACCTCGTCGACGCGCTGCTGGATCGGGGCGACGAGGTCGGCGTCGTCGACGACCTCTCGACCGGGCGGCGGGCGAACGTCGAGGGCGCGATCGCCCGCGGGGCCGCCTTCCACCTCGTCGACATCCGCGACGGCGAGCGATTGCGGGCCCTGGTCGCGGGCGCGCGGCCCGACATCGTCTTCCACCTCGCCGCGCAGATGGACGTGCGCAAGTCGATCGCGGACCCGGCCCACGACGCCTCGATCAACGTGCTGGGGACGATCAACGTCCTCGAGGCCGCCCGGCTCGCCGGCGTCCGGCGCGTCGTCAACACCTCGACCGGGGGCGCGATCTACGGCGACGTCGACGTGATGCCCACGCCCGAGGACACCCCGGCGCGGCCGATGGCCGCCTACGGGCAGTCGAAGCTCTGCGCCGAGGGCTATTGCGGGCTCTACGAGCGCCTCTACGGGCTCTCGTCGGTCACGCTGCGCTACGGCAACGTGTTCGGGCCACGCCAGGACCCGCACGGCGAGGCCGGCGTCATCGCCATCTTCTGCGGCCGCCTGATCGAGGGCCGCCGCCCGCTCGTGTTCGGGGACGGACGCCAGACGCGCGACTACACCTACGTCGGCGACATCGTGGCGGCGAACCTCGCCGCCGCCGCGCACCCCGAGGCGGGCGGGACCTTCAACGTCGGCACGGGCGTCGAGTCCTCGGTGCTCGAGGTCATCGCCGCGCTGCGCGCGGCCGCCGGGCGGCCCGAGGGCGCCTTCGAGCCCGAGTTCGCGCCGGCCCGCCCGGGCGAGCTGCAGCGCAGCTCGCTCGACGTCTCGCGTGCGCGCGCCGAGCTCGGCTTCACCGCCGAGACGAGCCTGATCGACGGCCTACGCCCGACGCTCGAGTGGGCGCGCGAGGATCTCCCATCCGTCCAAGACCGGGCGGCGCAGGGCGCATAGCGTCCCGCGTCATGAGCGAGCACCCGAGCATCTACCCCGCCCTGCGCTATCGCGACGCCGACGCGGCCATCGCCTGGCTGCAGCGCGCGTTCGGCTTCGAGCAGAAGGCGGTCCACCGCGGCGACGACGGCGTCGTCCACCACGCCGAGCTGCGGCTGGGCAACGGCATGGTCATGCTCGGCCAGCATCGCCCCGGCGCCGCGCCGCCCGACGCGGCCGCCTCGCCGACCTCGATCTACGTCGTGATCGACGACGTCGACGGCCACCACGAGCGCGCCCGAGCGGCCGGGGCCGAGATTCCCCGGGAGCCGGTCGACCAGGACTACGGCTCGCGCGAGTACTCGGCCCGCGACCTCGAGGGCAACCTCTGGTCCTTCGGGACCTACGACCCCTTCGCCGTATAGACGCCTACGTCGTCTCGTTGGCGAAGCTCGGCGACGGACCGGTGGGCGGCTCGGGCGGCGAGACGGCCTCCGCCGTGGCGACGGGACCGAGCGGGCGCTCCTGCGGCACCGGGGCGGCGGGCTCGTCCTGCTCGGAGGACGCAGAGAGCTTGCGCCACACCACGAAGCCACCGGCGGCCACGGCGGGGACGATGAGGAGCTGGAGGACCGGACGGCCGACGACCTTCGCGGTCTTCGCGGTGCCGTAGGCCTTGGCCCCTCCCTGGGCCGCGCGGGCCGCGGCCGAGCCGATCTTCACCGTCGTCCAGATCTGCGCGACGCTCTTGACCGCGTCGAGCACCTGATCGCTCTTCGAACGGCGGCGGCGGGGGATGGGAAGTCGTGCCATGCGCACGCCTCTACCCCGCAGCGTGAGTGCCGACGCGCGCGGATAGCCATTCGACCGTGCGCGCGATCCCGTCGCGCAGATCCACCCGCGCCTCCCAGCCCAGCAGCCTGCGCGCCTTCTCGACGCTCGGCCAGCGGCGCTGCACGTCGACCGCGAACGACGGTCGGCGCTCGAGCGCGAAGGCGTCGGGGTCGCGGCCGCACGCCTCCCAGATGACGCGGGCGATCTCGGCCACCGTCCGCTCGTCCGCGGCGCTGACGTTGAAGTCCTCGTTGAGGCCGGCCGGCGAGGCCATCGCGGTGACGATGCCGTCCGCGATGTCGTCGACGTGCGTGAGCGTGCGCGTCTGCGTGCCGTCGCCGAAGATCTCGAGCGGCGCGCCGGCCGGGAGCGCCAGGCACTTGGCGACGAGGTCGGGGACCATGTGCGCGATCCCCGGCTCGTCGTCGGGCAGCTCGCCCGGCCCGTAGGCGTTGAAGGGCCGGCAGATCGTGTAGGCGAGGCCGTGCTCCTCGTGGGCGGCGCGCGCGTAGACCTCGCCCGAGAGCTTCGAGAACCCGTAGGCCGACCGCGGCGCGGGGCACGCGAGGAGGTGCTCCTCGGTGGTGGGGAACTCGGTCGCGCGCTCGAAGACCATCGAGCTCGAGACGTAGACGAAGCGCTCGACGCCATGGTCGAGCGCGGAGCGGACGACCGCGCCGGTGAGCGCGTTGTTGACCTCCGTGAGCGTGTGCGGGAGGCGATGGAAGTTCGCAATCCCGCCGACGATCGCCGCGAGGTGGATGACGTGCGTGCACCCCCGCGCGGCCGCGCGCGCCTCGTCGAGCGAGCGCAGGTCGCCCGCGTGGACCTCGCAGCCCTCGCGCATCCACGTCGGCGCCGGGCGCTGGTCGGAGACGCGCACCTCGAAGTCGGGGTCGCGCAGCAGGCGTCGCACGACCGCGGCGCCGATCGTCCCGGCGCCGCCGGTGACGAGGACGCGGTTCACAGCTCGACGCCCGCGAGCGCCGCGATCTCCGCGGCGGGGGCGAAGACCTGCGCGACGCCGAACGTGTCCCACGGGTCGGCGATGACCGCGTCGGGCTGCGCGTGCTCGGCGATCGTCCGCAGCGGCCCGGGGCCGCGGAACTCGGCGTGGCTCGTGGCGATGACGACCGCGTGGGCGCCGGCGACGGCCTCCTCGAACGAGCCCGTGGGCGTGGCGACGTGCGGATCGTGCACGGCGACGTCGGCGAGCTCGCGCTCGAGCAGCCGCACGAGCTTGTGCGCGAGCGAGTCGCGATCGTCGTCGGTGTCGGCCTTGAAGGCCAGGCCGAGGACGGCGACCTTGCGACCGGCGAGGGGGCCGAGGCGGCGCTTGAGGCCCTCGACGAAGAAGAGCGGGACCGACTCGTGCACGCGCGACACGGCGAGCAGCATCCCGGGCGCCGGCGAGCGCTCCTCGGAGAACGTGAAGTCCTTGCGCAGGCACGTGCCGGCCGTGAAGCCCGGCGCGGGCATGCCGCCGCGCGGGTAGTCGCGGTTGATGAGGTCGATGACCTCGAAGACGTTCGCGCCGTGCTGCTCGCACTCCATCATCAGCCGGTTGGGCAGCGCGAACATCGTGTAGCGCAGGATGTTCGTCCAGATCTTCGCGAGCTCGGCCTCGATCGGCGTCGTCTGGACGACCGGCGCCCCGAGCGGCTCGAAGAGCCGGGCCGCGGCCTCGCCCGAGCGCTCGCCGACCCCCCCGACGATGCACGGCAGCGTCCCGATCTCCTCGAAGAAGCGCCCGGCGGCAATCCGCTCGGGGACGTGGGCGACGGCGACGTCCTCGCCCGCGACGAGCCCGCGCTTCTTCGCCAGGTAGCCGGCCACGAAGTCGGTCGTGCCCGGCGCGATCGTCGAGCGCAGGACGAGCAGGTGGCCGGGGCGCAGGAGCGGCAGGAGGTCGTCGAGCACCGAGCGGACGTCGCGCATGTCGATCTCGATGTGCGACAACGACGGCGTCCCGAGCGTGAGCACGATCGCGTCCGCCTGCGCGGCGTCGGATGCGTGCTCGGACCAGTCGACGCGCACGCGCTCGAGCACGGCCTGCGCGCCCGGCTCGGCGAACGGCACGCGGCGGGAGCGCACGGCGGCGAGGCGCTCGGGGTCGTTGTCGACGCCGAGAACGGCGAGCCCCTGGTCGGCGAAGGCGAGCGCGAGCGGCAGCCCGATGCGCCCGCAGCCGATGATCGCGACGTCGTAGGGGGCCGGCATCGGCCGCTGACGTTAGCGAGCGGCGGGCCGGGAGCGGCGCTGACGCGCCCACTGGCGTGCGAAGCCGGCGACGAAGCGCGGGTTGTAGCGCAGGTAGCGCCGCCACAGCCGGCGCGGCTCGTGGGCGAGGCGGAAGAGCCACTCGAGGCCGGTGCGCTGCATCCAGCGGGGGGCCTGCGGGATCAGCCCGGCGTGGAAGTCGAACGCGGCGCCGACCCCGACGAGCACCGGCGCGTCGAGCCGCGGGCGCATCGCGGCCATCCACTTCTCTTGCTTGGGCACCCCGATCCCGACCCACACGACGTCGGCCCGCGACCGGTTGATCTCCGCGGCGACGAAATCGCGCTCCTCGCCCGTCAGCGGGCGATGCGGGGGCGCGTAGCCACCGACGATCTGCAGTCCCGGATGGCGGCGGCGGAGGTTGAGCGCGAGCTGCACGAGCGCCCCCTGCGTGCGCCCGCCGTAGAGGAAGTGCCGCGCGCCCGTGGCTCGCGAGCGCTCGCAGAAGCGCGCCATCAGATCGGGCCCGTAGACGCGCTGGGAGAGCGGATGGCCGAGCGCGTTCATCGCCCACACGAGCGGCTGGCCGTCGGGGACGGTCAGCGCGGAGCCGAGCACCGCCGCCCGCAGCTCGGCGTCCTCCGTGCAGGCCATGACCGTGTGCACGGCGGCGACGCAGACGTAGCCGCGCAGGCGGGCGACGATCATCGCGTCCATCCACTCCATCGTGCGCGCGTAGTCGGTCAGCGCGAGCGGGACGCCCAGGACGTCGGTGGCCGGAGGCGGCACCGCGGCCTGGGGGAGCGTTGCGAGGGTGGCGGACGACGGAAAGGCCATCGGGGGCGCGGCCGAGAGTACGGGAACGGCAACCCGGACGGAGCGTCGAAGTTACGCCGCAGCGCAACTTGCATAGATTCCAGAGCGTGTCTGCGGCGCGCCGGGCGTTCGTCACGGGGATCACGGGCCAGGACGGCTCGTACCTCACGGAGCTGCTCGTGGAGCGGGGCTACGAGGTCGTCGGCATGGTCCGCGACTCTGATTGGGCGCCGGGTCCGGGCGTCTCGCTCGCGACCGGAGACCTGCTCGATCCCGCTTCGTTGCGGGCGGCGCTCGAGACCGCGCGGCCCGTGAACGAGCTCTACCACCTCGCCGCGCCGACGTTCGTGCCCGCCTCGTGGGACGACCCGACCGAGACCGTCCAGGCGATCGCCGGCGGCACCGCGACGCTGCTGGCCGCCGCGCACGCCCTCGACCCTCGGTTGCGCGTCTGGGTCGCCGGCTCGAGCGAGGTCTTCGGCGACGCGGGCGAGTCGCCCCAGCACGAGCGCTCGCCGATGCGACCGCGCACGCCCTACGGCGTCGCGAAGCTCGCGGCGCACGGGCTCGTGGGGGCGCTGCGCGAGCGCCACGGGATGTTCGCCTGCTCGGGGCTGACCTACAACCATGAGTCCCCGCGCCGCCCCGAGCGCTTCCTCCCGCGCAAGGTCGCGCGCTCCGCGGCGGCGATCGCGCTCGGCCTGCAGGACGACCTCGTCGTCGGCGACCTCGGCGCGGTGCGCGACTGGTCGCACGCCGCCGACGTCGTCCGCGCTGCGTGGCTCGCGCTCCAGCACGACGAGCCCGGCGACTACGTCATCGCCAGCGGCGTCGGGCGCACCGTCGGCGATCTCGTCGACGCGGCCTTCGCCCACGTCGGGCTCGACCCGCGCGAGCACGTCCGCGTCGATCCTCGGCTCGTGCGCCCGCCCGAGCCGACGCCGCCGGTGGGCGATCCCTCGCGCGCGCGGCGCGTGCTGGGCTGGGAGCCGCGGATCGGGTTCGAGGCGATGGTCGCCGAGATGGTCGACGCTGATCTGCGCGCGCTGCGCGCCGAGGTCGCGCCCCGATGAGCCCGCTCCTGCGCCCGGCCGCCGACGCCGTGCGACTCGTCCTCGGCGACGGCGTGCGCGTCGGCGAGGGCGTGCTCTTCGGCGCGAACGTCGTCGTCGAGGACGGGACGGTGATCGGCGACGGGTGCATCGTCGAGCACGGCGCGGTCCTCGGGAAGGCGCCGCGGCTGGCGCGCAGCTCGAGCGCGTCGCGAGCGGCGCCGGCTCCGCTCGAGCTTGGCCGCGCGGTCACGGTCTGCGCCGGCGCCGTCGTCTACGCGGGGGCGCGCCTGGGCGACGAGGCGATTGTCGGCGACGGGGCACAGGTCCGCGAGCGTTCGGTCATCGGCGCCGGCAGCGTCGTCGGCCGCGCGAGCAGCATCGACAACGACGTCGTGATCGGCGAGCGCGTGAAGATCCAGACGAACGTCTACGTCACCGGCTTCAGCGTCGTCGAGGACGACGTCTTCATCGGCCCGGGCGCGTCGACAACCAACGACGACACCATGAACCGCCACGACGACGCCTACGCGCTGCGCGGCGCGACGATCCGCCGCGCGGCCCGGATCGGGGGCAGCGCGGTGTTGGTCCCGGGCGTCGAGATCGGCGAGGAGGCCTTCGTCGCCGCGGGCGCGGTGATCACGCACGACGTGCCGGCGCGCGCGTTCATGGTCGGCGTCCCGGCGCGGCGCGTGCGCGTCGTGCCCGACGACGAGCTGATCGAGCGCTGGCGC
>DATNGY010000440.1:0-2658 GCA_035605735.1 Solirubrobacteraceae bacterium | reverse complement strand
GACCGCGTGCCGCTCGACGCCCGCACGACGGCGGGGCACGAGCTCGGCGTGCTCCTGCTCGCGATGGCCCTCGTCCTCCTCGCGGCCGGGCTCGCCGTGGGCTTCTTGAGCGCGCGCCGCCCGCCCTCGCCGGGCGCCCGCCGCCAGGCGGGCGTCGGCGCCCTCTGCGCGGTCGCGCTCGTCCCCGTGGCGTTCGTGGCCGTGCTCGCGGTCTCCGATCGCGGCCTGGGTGGCTCCGTCTCCAAGGGCTGGAAGGACCTGACCGACCCGAACGCCGCGACGCCGGCCAACGCGCCCGACCGCCTGACCGCGGTGGGGAGCGTGCGCGCGCGCTACTGGAACGAGGCGCTGAAGATCTTCCGCGACCACAAGGCCCTCGGGGTCGGCGCGGGCGGGTACGCGACCGTGCGCCCGCGCTACCGCCACGACACGCTCCAGGTGCGCCACGCGCACGGCTATGGCGTCCAGACGCTCGCCGACCTCGGGCTCGTCGGCGCCGCCGTGTCGCTCGCGCTGGTGGCGGCCTGGCTCACGGCCGCCGGCCGGACGCTCATGCTCTGGGGGCCGGGTCGCCGGCGCCGCTGGACGCCCGAGCGCGTCGGGCTGGCGACGATGGCCGCGACCGTGGTCGTCTTCGGCGTGCACTCGCTCGTGGACTGGACGTGGTTCGTGCCTGGGACGGCGGTGATCGCGCTCCTGTGCGCGGGGTGGGTCGCCGGGCGCGGCCCCGCGGACGAGCCGGTGCGCCGGCGCCGCGGCCTGGCGACCGCGCCGTGGCGGCTCGCGCTGGCCGCGGCCGCGATCGCGGTCGCGTGCCTGGCGGCTTGGACGAGCTGGCAGCCGCTGCGCTCGGTCGACGCCGGCAATGACGCGCTCGCGCTCGCCGAGGGCGGTCACGTCACCGCGGCGCGTGCCGCGAGCGATCGCGCCGACAAGCTCGACCCGCTCTCGGTCGACCCGCTCTTCGAGCGCGCCGCCGTCGAGCAGCAGGCGGGCCGCCCCGACGCCGCGCGCGCCGCGCTGGAGTCGGCCGTCCACCGCCAGCCCGGCAACCCGGCGACCTGGCTCTCGCTCGCGCAGTTCGAGGTCGACCAGGGCAAGCGCAAGCGCGCGCTCGCCGCGCTCGGGCCCGCGCTCTACCTCGATCCGCGCTCGCCTTCGGCCCAGCAGACCTACCTCGACGCCAGCCGGCTCGGGAGCTGACCCCGCGCCTCAGCGCACGATGCGCCAGGCGCCGAACGACGATCGGCAGCACCAGCCAGAGCGCGAGCGACGTCCCGACGCGCGCCCATTCGGTCGCGCTCAGCGTGCGCAGGAGGAAGCTCATCGGCTGGACGACCGCGAGGATCGTGAGGAGGTCGCGATCGCCGAGATCGCCGCGGAGCTACACATGAGCGTGGGCACCGTGAAGGCGCACGTCTCGCGCCTGCTCGCCAAGCTCGACGTCGAGAACCGCATCCAGATCGCGCTGCTCGTGCAGGACGCGACGCGCGGACGTCCAGGAGGTCAACGTTCATGACGACGACGCTCATCAACGCATTCGAGGTCCCGCCCGAGGACGACGAGCCGTTCATCGCCGGCTGGGAGCGCGCCCGCGACTTCCTCGCCGCGCGCGAGGCGTTCGACACGACCGTCCTGCATCGCGCGCTCAGGCCCGACGCCGAGCTGCGGTTCGTCAACGTCGCGAGAGTTCGGTCGCCGCCGGCGTGGCGGGAGGCCGTCGCCGACCCGGCGTTCCCGGGAGGCGAGCTGCCCTACCCGTCGCACCCCGCGCTCTACGACGTCGTCCACGAAGACGGAGGCCCCGACGGCGAGGACGGCATCGTCCTCATCAACCCTTTCGAGGTGCCCGCCGGCGACGACGAGCGCTTCGTGGCCGCCTGGCACCGCGCCCGCGACACCCTCGCCGACGCGCCCGGCTACCTCGGGACGCGGCTGTACCGCAGCGCCGGGCCCGCCGACTTCCGCGTCGTCAACGTCGCCCGCTGGTCGAGCCCGCTGGCCTTCAGCCGCGCGGTCCAGCGGCCCGAGTTCCAGGCGGCGGCCGAGGCCGTCGCCACGCCAGCGCATCCCGCGCTGTACCAGATCGTCCGGCGCTGAGGACGCTCAGCCGGGTCCCAGCCGGCTCTCAGGCCGGCGTCCTAGCGTCCGCGCCGATGTCCGACGACTTCCCCACGCGTCGCGGCGCCTTGCAGGCAGCGCTCGGAGCCACGGCCGGCGCCGTCCTGCTCGGCGGCCCGCGGCTCCTCGGCGGCTCTCCCGCGGACGAGGCCCTCGCCGCGGGCGCCTGCACGCTGACCCCCGAGCAGGAGCAGGGCCCGTTCTACGTCGCGCTGCACCGGATCCGCTCGAACATCGTCGGCGGCCGCAAGGGCGTGCCGCTGCGGTTGCGGATCACCGTGATCGACCGCTCGACCTGCAGGCCGATCAAGGGCGCCGCGGTCGACGTCTGGCACGCCGACGCCGTCGGGCACTACTCCGACGAGTCGCGCGAAGGCACGCTGGGTCAGACGTGGCTGCGCGGCACCCAGCTCAGCGACGCTCACGGCCGGGTGCAGTTCAGGACGATCTATCCGGGCTTCTACGCCGAGCGAACGACCCACGTCCACGTCAAGGTCCGCGTCGGCGGCCACGTCTCGCACATCGGGCAGATCTTCT
>DATNGY010000439.1:0-6875 GCA_035605735.1 Solirubrobacteraceae bacterium | reverse complement strand
GCCCTCCTCCTGATCCTCGTCCTGCTCATCGTCCGCGTCGTCTCCTTCGAGTGGCGCGAGCGCGGCGACCACCCGCGCTGGCGCGCGGCGTGGGCGTGGGCGAACACGGTGGGGAGCGTCGGTGCGCCTTTCGTCTGGGGCGTCGGGCTGGCCAACCTCGTGAACGGGCTGCCGCTCGACTCCGACGGCAACTTCACCGGGAACATCCTCGACCTCTTCAGCCCGTACACGGTGCTGGCGGGCGTGGCCACGGTTGCGCTCTTCGCCCTGCACGGCGCGACGTTCCTCGCGCTGCGCACGAGCGGGGCGCTGTGCGCGCGCGCCGGCGCCGCCGCGCGGCGCCTCTGCGTGCCGGTCGCGATCCTCGTGATCGGCTTCCTCGCCGCGACGGTCGCCGTCTCCGTCGACCGCAACGACCGCGACGTCCTGCCGGTGGTCATCCCCGCGGCGCTGGGCGCGAGCGCTCTCGTCGCGGCCGTGGCGCTCGTGCTCGCCCGGCGCAGCGGCTGGGCCTTCGTCGCGACCGCGCTGGCGGCGGTGCTCGAGATCGCGACGATCTTCACCGGTCTCTATCCGCGCGTCTTCGTCTCGCACCCGGACTTCGCGAACAGCCTGACGATCTCCAACGCCGCCTCCGCGCACTACGCGCTGAGCGTCATCACCGTGGTGGCGGCGATCCTCACCCCGGTCATCGTGCTCTACCAGGGTTGGACGTACCACGTGTTCCGCGCGCGCCTCGGCGGCGGGGAGTCGGACGAGCAGTCCACCGCCGGCGAGCACACGACGCCGGGCGTCACGGCCGGCTGATTAGTCCTCCGACACGCCTTCAAAGCCCGTGGAACGTTGCGGATGAGCGACGGCCGATCGGGGAACCATGGGCAAATGGATTCGCACCTGTTCCCGAGCCGGGGACGCGCGATTCTCGTGTGCGCGTCCGTCGCCCTCATCGTTCTCGCCTGCGGGGGGCTCCTCGGCGTCGCCGCGCTCGCTCCCGCTCCGCCGGCCGTGCTCCCGTTCGTGATCGCGGTCAGCCTCGGGTGCACGATGGTCGCGGCATGGGAGCTGCGCCCGTGGGTCGCGATCCTCCGCGCCTACCGCGGCTCGCGCCACGCGCGCCTGCTCGCCGACCTGCACAGCGACCTCGCCGCGCTCCCGGAGACCGAGCACCCGCTCGGCGGCTAAGTGTCGCGGCGTCGGCCGGGCGACCACCCGGCGACGTCGAGGACGGCCTGCAGTGACCGCTGCGGGCCGGGCCAGTGCTCCTGGATGAGATCGGGCCCGCTGGCGCGCAGCAGCGAGCGCGTGACGGCCGCGACGAGGATGGCGTCGTCGAGTTGCCCGGCGACGGGGATGAAGTCGGGGATGAGGTCGATCGGGGCGGCGAGGTAGGCGACGAGCGCGACGAGGAGCAGCTTGCGGCTGCGCGGCACGCGAGCGTCGCCGAGCAGCCCGCGAAAGAGGACGAGGCAGTCGGGGATGAAGCCGGCGACCGCGCGCGCGTCGCCCCGACGTCCGGCCACGAGCAGCCAGGGCACGAAGGCGGCGTAGAGCGCGAGCGTGATCGCGAAGGCGATCAGGAGCCACTGCCACGCGCTCATGGCGCCGACGACATTCGATCGCCCGCAGCGCACCACGATGACCGGGCCGTGGGCGTGGTGGGCGACGCGGTCGGCGGTGGAGCCGAGGAGAACGTCGCCGAGGAAGTGCCCGCGGTGACCGATGACGATGAGGTCGTGGCCGTGACGGCAGCGTAGCCGACGGAAGCCTCGTGCGCGGCGCCGGTTCGCCCCGATCGGGTGATGCGCTGCAGAGGTCGCCCTGGTCGAATGCGTCCGAGGCTCGATGGCACTCTCCTGGCCGCTTCGGAGCATCGCCGCCGGCGCCGCCGGCACGACCGCGCTGACGCTCGCGTACGCGCTCGAGCGGCGGCTTCGGCCCGCTCACCGTGGGCCGCTCGACTTCGACGACTCGCTCGTGCCGGGTCGGATCGTCGCGAGCGTCATGCACCTGCCCGCGGTGACCGCGCGCGAGGATCATGAGCTCGGGCTCGCGCTGCGCTGGGGCTACGGCTCGGCCTTCGGCCTCTTCCACGGCGTCCTGCGCCGACGGTTGCGCGAGCCCTGGGCCAGCGCCGCGTTCGGCGGGACGCTCATGAGCGCGACCGTGTCGCTGTTCCCGCTGCTCGGCCACACGCCCCCGCCGTGGCGCTGGCCCCGGGACGTCGTGGCCACGAGCGTCGGCACGCACGTGGCCTACGTGACCGCGGTCGCCGCCGTCGACGACGGCGTGCGCCGCATCGCGCGCTGATGGGGGGTCCCCGGCGTCCGCTCGGCGGAGCGCTGGAGCGACGCGTGCAGCGCAAGGGCCTGCGCCCGCGCTACGCGGCGTACGTGATCATCGCCGTCTGGGTCGTCGGCGTGGTCGTGTTCGGGGTGATCGAGCGCCTCGTCGACCCGGACACCTTCCACACCGTCTGGCTCGGCATGTGGTGGGCGCTGGAGACGGTCACGACTGTCGGCTACGGCGACGTCGTCCCGGAGCAGACGGCGGGCAAGGTGGTGGCCTCGCTGCTGATGCTCGGCGGCCTGTCGCTGCTCGCCGTCGTCACCGGCGCTGTCACGAGCGCGTTCGTGAGCAGGGCGCGCGCGGACATGGAGCTGGCGGGCGAGGATCCGACGTCGCAGCGACTCGAGCGGCTGAGCTCGGAGCTCGAGGCCGTCCGGGCCGACCTCGCCCGCATCGAGCGCAAGCTCGATTAGATCGTCAGGTCGGCACCCTGGCCGCCGGAGCCGGGGGCGCCGGGCTCGTCGCCGGCGCGCTCGATGTCGTCCCGCGCCCTGCGCCCAGGTGGATGGTCACGAGGTACGCCACGACCACGCCGACGATGATCAGCGGGCTCGCGCCGGGCCCGCCGCTCTCCGTGAAGAGCACGCCGAGCAACGTCGCCGAGAGCGGCAGGCGGAGCACCGAGGCCACTCCGGCGGCGATGCCGACCCCGACCGCGGGCGTGAGGTCGAAGCCGGGCAGCTTCGCGGCCATCACCCCTCCGGCCGCACCGAGGAACATCGCCGGGAACGTCGGGCCGCCACGGAAGCTGCCGAGCGAGAGGCCGTAGGCGACGCCCTTGAACACGATGACCAGGGCCAGCGCCGAGAGCGACCACGACCCGGCGCTCGAGACGAGCGGCCCGATGGAGTCCTGGCCCGAGAAGAGGACGTAGCTGACGCTCTTGTCGGCGGCCTCCGAGAACCCGATCGCCAGCCCGGCGACGGCGACCCCCACGATCGGGAGCACCAGGAACGGCCTTCGGGCCGCGAAGCGCTGGGTCTCCGCGGCGAGCCGGAAGATCACGAACGTGACGATTGCCACTGCGGCGGCCAGCAGGATCGTCCAGCCGAAGTCGGCGATGTCCGGCTGGGAGAAGGCCGGGAGCTTCAGCAGGCTGATCGAGATGTCGCTGGTGCTGAGGCCCGTGAACGAGCCCAGCCCGATCCACACGAGCGACCCGATCCCGGAGGCGAGCAGGCCGGGGATGAGCACGAGCGGGAGCCGCGTCCCGCCGAGGCCCGCCACCTCGATGATGATGACCGCTGCGATCAGCGGCGAGCCGAAGAGGAACGAGAGCGCCGCGAGCGTCGCCGAGGCCGCCATCAGCGCGCCGACCTCGTCGGGCACGTCGCGGCGGAGGAGGTCGACGGTGAGCAGGCCGAGGGCCCCGCCCATGGCGATCAGCGGCGCCTCGGGTCCGAGGACCACCCCGAGGCCGACGCCGGCGAGCGCCGCCAGCATGACGCCCGGCACCTCGATCGGCCGCGTGGGCGCGGGGTTCAGGCCGTTGGCGGGGACGTGGCCCCCGCGACCGGGGAGGCGCGCGATCGCGAACGCCGTGATCACGCCGGCGATCGCGAGCACGGGCAGCGACCACCAGCGCGGCGCACTGTCGAATCCGAGATCCTGGGGGAGGTCGGTGTAGACGAACTGCTGTATGCCGTGCAGGAGCTCGAGGAAGGCCCACGCGACGATCGACGCGACGACGCCGACCAGCGACGCGAGCACGAGCAGGACGATGAACCGCCTGCTCCGCATCGTTGCCAGCGGGTCGGGCGCGGGTGCGGGGTCCTCGGCGGCCATCACCGAGCTGCGGTCGTCGCGCCCACCGGAGCGCCGCCGCCGCCGCCGTCGGCTTGCAGCGCGTGCCGCCAGCCCCGCAGCAGCTCGTGCACCGCGGCGGCGCCGACGATCGGCGTCGTGGGGAGCGCAAGGCCCTCCGGGGCGAGGATGAACGGCCGCGTCTGCGGCCCGCCGATCCCTCCGTGGAAGGAGATCAGCTCCTCGAACGCGCAGCCCTCGTCGAGGTCGCGGTCGTAGAAGCTGCCGACCATGATGTCTGCGACGTGGGCGAAGCCGTCGGTGCGCGCGAGGTGGCGTGCGGCGGTCGGCGCGAACGCGGCGAGCGGGTCCTCGCCCTCGACGCGCTGCTCGTCGAGGTAGCGCTCGCCGCGGGGCCCGAGGACGACCGCGCCGTGCGTGGCGGAGCGCACGAGCAGCCAGCCGATGTGCGGGTGCTCGCGCAGGGCCGGGATCAGCGCGGGGTGGCGCTCGTCGATCTCCTCGCGGGTCAGCCTGCGCTCGACGTCCATCAGGTAGACGAGCCCGAGGTTGCCGGAGCCGAGGACGACGACGTCGCGGTCGGAGACGTCGTTCTTGGCGCGCTTGGGCGCCGGCTCGCGCCGTCCGGTCGCCTCGGCGACGGCGTGGCCGACCATCGCGTCCTGCTCGTCGCCCCCGGCGACGCCGTGCACGCGGCCCCCGGCCAGCGCGCGCTCCACGAGCTCGTCGAGCCCGTAGCCGTGGCGCTGCTTGAACGTCGCCCCCTGGGTCTGGCCGTGGTCGGAGAGCACGACGAGCTCGTAGGGCCGGGCCGCGTAGCGCCGCGCCCGCTCGACGCGAGCGAACTGCTGGTCGAGCTTGCGCAGCGCCTCCATCGTGTCGGCGCGCTCGAGACCGGAGTGGTGGGCGACCTCGTCGTAGCTGGAGAACGTCGCGTAGACGGCGGGGCGCCCGCGCATCATGTCGGTCAGGACGCCGAAGACGATGAGGTCGCGGACGATCACGCACATCGCCGCCCGCATCAGCGGATAGATGCCTCCGCGGTGGCCGCGCGGGCGGACGTCGCGGCGCGCGGCGCGCGCGGCCGCCGTCAGCTCGAGCACGATCTCCCAGCCGAAGAGCACGAGCGCGCGGGTCACGTTGAAGCCGTTGGCCAGGAACGCGCGATAGCCCGGGTTGGCGCGGCGCTCGGCCTCGGAGCGGCTCACGGTGAGGATCGTCTCCGCGGCCTCGCCCGAGAGCAGGTTGCCGCGGCTCGCCCCGCCGTCGACGAGCAGGCCGATCCCGGTAGCGTGGCGGCGCTCGATCTCCGCGCAGTCCGCCGGCGACGAGCACGTCATGAGCCGCCCGCTCTCCTTCTCGACCCACCGGAAGGCGGGGATGTCCTCGTTGGAGCCGAGGAGGATTCCCGCCTGGCTCGCGCCGGTCTGCGAGGAGAGGTCCGGCTCCCACTCCGCGAGCCGGTAGCCGCCCTCGGCCACCCAGCGGGCCATCGTCGGGGCGCTCCCGTCGCGCATCGCGTCGCGCACGACGGGCAGCGCGAGGCCGTCGATCTCGAGGAAGACGATGCCGGCCACGTCGGTCGTCACCCGTCCGTCTCCGCGCCGGGCGATGCGCTGCGTGACGCGCAGCGTGTACTCGTCGTCGTCGTTGGTGCCCAGGACGGCCTGGAGGACGACGCTGACCGCGGCGATGATCAGCGCGGCGAGCAGCGCGTCCCCGAAGGAGTCGACGCGAACGTCGTCGGGCAGGATGTCCGCCGCCAGGCGCAGGAGCGCCGCGTCGGCGAAGAGGACGAGCAGGAAGCCGATGACCAGCGTGAACGGCAGGCGCAGCGCGGCGAGCAGGGGCGGCAGGACCGCGTTGAGCAGCGCGAGCGCCGCGGCGACCAGGAAGGCCGCGCCGGTCGCCTCGAGGCCCACGCCGGGCAGGATCCACGCCGCGACCCAGACGGCGGCCGCGGCGACGATCCATCCGAGGGCGAGCCCGAGCGGGCGCAGGCGCGGGCGCGCCGGGGTCCACGCGGGTGCCTGCCCGTAGGCCGGTGATCGGGGTGCGCCGGCCGGGCCGGGCACTTACGAACCGCAGTCGATCGGCTGCAGCGCTGTCTTGTAGGCGCCGGCGAGCTGCTGCACGGCGGAGGTCAGCTGCGTCTTGGCGCCGCTGGGCGACAGGCTCTTGCCGACGTTGGAGACGGTGTCCTTCAGCTGCGACGTGAACGCGTCGTTGGCCTTCTGGACCTGAGCGCGCCGGTCGCCCTTGAGATCGCCCTGGGCGTCCTTGATCTTCGAGAGGTCGCTCGAGATCGCCTTGAGGCTCTGCTGGACGTCGCCGATCGTGGCCGTCGACGGCGTCACGCCCTTGAGGTGGTCGACCTGCTTGGCGATGTCCGCGCGCGCGCTGCAGACGGAGTCCATCGCCTTGTCCTCCTTGGACTTCCCGCATGCCCCGAGAGCGAGCATCAGCGCGGCGCAGGCGAGGCCGACGATCGCGCGGCGGCTCACGGCGCCACCCCGCCCGCGAGCACGGAGGCCTTCTCGGCCGCGTACTCGTCGTCGGTCAGTGCGCCGGTGTCGTGCAGCGCCGCAAGCCGTTCGAGGCGCTCGAGGCGATCGGGCTCGGGAGGGGCGGCCGGGACGGCGTCGGTGCTGTCCTGTGCGGGCGCGGGGGCGCGCTGGCGCCGCTCGCGAGCCGCGACGACGCCGCCCCAGGCACGGGCCACCTTCGCCTCGAGCGACGCGCGCGTGGCGCCGACGATGGCGTCG
>DATNGY010000438.1:0-3749 GCA_035605735.1 Solirubrobacteraceae bacterium | reverse complement strand
TCGGGGCGCTTGGCCTCCTCGATCGACTCGACGTGCTCGCGATCATCTAGCATCGGCCGCCGATGAGCGCCGCCGGGACCAGGGCCGGCCCCTCGCGCAACGGACAGGGCGCCGAGCCTCCCCTCGCGCGCGATGCCGCGGTCGCCGGCGAGACGGCCGAGCAGCCCCCGTCGGCCGGCGCGAGCTCGCTGCGCGGGCGCGCGCTGCGGGCCCTCGCCTCGCCGCTGACGAGCCGGATCCCGCCGGCCGACCTCGACGAGCGCGACCCCGACTACATCCGTGAGCGCCTACCCGGGCTGTGGCTGCTGGCCAGCCTCTGGTTCCGCGGCGAGGTGCGGGGGCTGGGCAACATCCCCGAGGAGGGCGGAGTCCTGCTCGTCGGCAACCACTCCGGCGGCAACGTGACGCCCGACACGACGGTCTTCACGCTCGCCTTCAGCGCCTACTTCGGCGTCGAGCGCGCGTTCTACCAGCTCGCCCACAACCTCGTGCTCTCGTTGCCGGGGCTGGGCTTCCTGCGGCGCTTCGGCACGGTCGCCGCCTCGCCGGAGAACGCGGCGCGCGCGCTGCGCCACGGGGCGGCCGTTCTCGTCTACCCCGGCGGCGACCACGAGGTCCACCGTCCGTCGTGGGAGGGCGCGAAGGTCGACTTCGCCGGGCGGCGCGGCTTCGTGCGCCTCGCGCTCGCCCAAGACGTGCCGATCGTGCCCGTCGTGGCCGTCGGCGGCCAGGAGACCGCGCTCTTCCTCTCCCGCGGCGGGGGGCTCGCGCGCGCCCTCGGCCTCGACCGCGCGCTGCGGCTCAAGGTCGTGCCGATCTCGCTCGCGCTGCCGTGGGGGCTCAACGTCGGCGACTTCCTCGGCCACGTGCCGCTGCCGGCGAAGATCACCGTCGAGGCGCTCCCGCCGATTCGCCTGCGCGAGCAGTTCGGACCCGAGCCCGACGTGGACGAGGTCTACGAGCACGTCGTCGGCCTCATGCAGGAGACGCTCGACGCGCTCGCCGCCGAGCGCAGGCTGCCGATCGTCGGATGAGGGTTGGCGCGCGCATCGCGGTGTCGGCGCCGCCCGAGCTCGTCTGGGAGGCCGTGACCGATCCCGACCGCTACCTGCACTTCATGGCCGGCGTCACGCGCTGGGAGGTCGCCGGCGAGCGCCGGCGCGGCCTCGGCGCGCGCTATCGGATGCTGATGCGCGTCGGCTCGGCCGAGGTCGGCGGGCTCGTCGAGGTCGTCGAGTTCGCCGCGCCGGGCGACCTCGCGTGGGCGTCGGTCACGGGCATCGACCAGCGCGGGCGCTGGCGGTTGCGCGCACGGCCCGACGGGCGTACGACCGTCGAGTTGCGGCTCAGCTACGGCGTCGCCGGCGCGGGCATCCTCGGCTGGCTGTCCGAGCAGGTCGCGGCCCCGACGGTCCGCGGCCACCTGAGCCGCTCGCTCGCCCAGCTCAAGCGCCAGGTCGAGCACGAGCAGGGCCGGCGCGCGGCGGCCCGGCGGCGGGGCGCGGACGTCAGCGCCACGTGAACGTGTAGAGCGCGCGGTGCACGGAGCCATCGCGCAGCTCGACGAGCAGCATGCGGCACGTGCCCGCCCACGCGCGGTCCGTCTGCCACACGAAGCGGAAGGTGCTGTCGCCGCGCCGCTCCAGGCCCACGTCGTCCACGCTCTGCGCGGGCTCGCCGACGGTGGGCTCGCCCGGATCGGCGCAGTCGACCTGCTCGCTGCTCGGGGAGCCGCCGGCGAGCACGTCCGCGGCGTCGACGCCGTCGGCCCCCTCCAGATGGAAGCGCACGGGCGTTGGGCGCCCGGCGCGGACCTCGTTGACCGCGGGCAGCTCGCTCACGGGCCACGCGAAGCCGGCCCAGGCGGGCAGGCCGGGCTCGGGCGGCGCGCCGGTCACCGTGTAGCGGTGTGTCACGCGCGTCTCGTTGCCGGCGTGGTCGCGGGCGACGACGACGAACTCGTGCTCGCCGGCGGCGCTCGTGTCGAGCGGCTCGCCGTCGGGGACCGTGCCCTCGCAGTCGGCGAGGCCCGACGGTCCGTCGTCGGCGCAGCTGAAGTCCGCGAGGACCGTGTCGTCCTCGCCGTACGTCGCGCCGTCGGCGGGGGTGACGAGGTCGACCGTGGGAGCGGTGACGTCGGGCGCCGCACGGGCCGCGAGGGCGATCGGCCGGGCACCCGTCGCGACGGTCGCCGTCGCGTTCTGCGCCAGCGCGCCGCCGTCGCCGACGTCGTACTGCGAGAGCCGGTCGGCGCCGTAGTCGGCGACGAACAGGCTCGCGCCGTCGGGCGCGAGCGCGAGCGCAGACGGGTTCACGCCGACCGCGAGCGGCGGCGCCGTCTTCGCCGTGAGGGCGCCGTCGGACCCGGCGTCGTACTGCGAGAGCGTGCCGTCGCGGAAGTTCGCGGCGTAGACGCTGCCCGCGGTGGCGACGAGGGCGGCGGGCGAGCTGCCCGCGGCCAGGAAGGCGGGCGTCTTCGGGGTCAGCGCGCCGTCGGCGCCGACGTCGTACTGGAGCACCCTGCCCACGACCGACTCGTCGGTCGCGTAGGCGCTGTCGCCGTCGGGGGCGACGGCCACGGCGGACGGCGCCGCGCCGGCGGGCACGGCCGCGCGCCCGCGCGGCACGAGCGAGCCGTCGGACGTGACCGCGAACTGCGAGATCGAGCCGCCGGCGACGCTCGCCACGTAGGCGCTCGTGCCGTCGGGCGTGAGCGCGATGCTCAAAGCGCCCTCGTCGGCGGAGGCGGTCGAGGCTCGCGCGAGCGCCCCGGAGGGGCCGACGTCGAAGACGGTGACGTCCCCGGTGGCCTGATCGGTCACGTAGACGTGCGCGCCGTCGGGGGCGACGGCGACGCCGAAGGGCGCCTCGCCCGCGGCCACGGTCGCCGGGTCCTTCGGCGTCAGCGTGCCGTCGTCGGCGACGTCGAACTGGGAGACGGTATGCCCGAGCTGGTCGGCGACGTAGAGGCTGCGCCCGTCGCGGCCGAGCGCGAGGCCCGCCGCCGGGCCGCCCGCGGGCGTGGGCGCCCCGAGCGCGGCGAGCGCGCCGCCGGGCCCGGCGGCGAACGCGTCGATCTGGGCGTCGCCGTTGGCCGCGGCGTAGACGTGCGCCAAGGGCTGGGCGCCCCGCGCCGCGGGAGCTGCCACGAGCGCCGCGAGCGCCGCGAGCAGCGCGAGCAGCCGGATACGCCTGATGCGTGACCTCATCGACCTCTCATCGGCATCCTGGCAGCGGAACCGGAGGGCCCTGGACGAAGGTTCGAGTGCGGCGCGAGCCGTATCCTCACCCGACCGATGCGTAGCGGGTCTGCCATGGACATCCTCGTCGTCGACGACGACGCTCCGCTGCGGGCCATGCTGACGCGCTCGTTCGAGCGCGAGGGCCACCGGGTGACAGCCGTGCCCGACGGGGAATCGGCGCTCCGGCACGCCGCCGACCACGACTTCGACGTCGTCCTGCTCGACGTCGCCCTCGGACCGGGACCCGCCGGACACGACGTCGCCCGCGCGCTGCGCGCGCAGCGCGAGATCGTCCCCATCATCATGCTCACGGCGCTCGACAGCGAGGCGGACGTCGTGCAGGGGCTGGAGGCGGGCGCCGACGACTACGTCACCAAGCCCTTCGGCCTCGCCGAGCTGCGCAGCCGCATCCGCGCCGTCCTGCGCCGTGCGCAGGGCCGCGTGGTCGAGGGTAACCTGCGCGTCTGCCCGGTCATGCTCGACCGCGATCTGCGCCGCGTGACGATG
>DATNGY010000437.1:0-7174 GCA_035605735.1 Solirubrobacteraceae bacterium | reverse complement strand
GTCGGGGTAGGCGGGATCGAGGATGGCGGCGTAGGTGTCGAAGTCCGTCGAGCGCTGCAGGAGGACGGCGTAGTCGATGCCCGTGGCGCCGAGGACCGCGCGCCGCCAGTCCGGCGCGAGCGCGGTCGTCGTCCCCCCCATGATCGCGCCCTGCGAGTTCGAGTCCCACGAGACCGGCCCGCCGGCGACCACGAGGCCGGCGAAGGCCTGGGTGGAAGCGAGGCCGCGCGGATGGGCCGCCAGGCGGCCGAGGAGCAGCTGGGCCAGGACGCCCTGCAGCTGGCGGTCGACGAAGGTCGACAACCGCGAGAGGTCCTGGAGCGTCGAGATCGCCGTCGGGACGTCCGCGCTGGAGAACCCGTACCAGTCGGTGGCGCAGAACGTGAAGTCGTGCTCCTGGCCCATCTGCTCGACGTTCTTCGCGTCGATCTCGGTCTGGCTGCCGAGCAGCCCATGGCCGTAGAGCGCGAGGTGCGACGGCGCGCTCAGCGCCGCCCGCGGGATGTTGCAGGTGAACGTCGCACGCTGGACGTTGCCCCGCTGCTGGGTGGGCAGCGCGTCGGGCCGCCGCGAGGAGTAGTGCAGGCGCCCCCCGGGCGGGCAACCGGGCCGCGTCATGTAGCAGGGCACGTCGAAGGTCCCGGTGACCTTGCGCGCCACGAGCGGGTTCTGGGCGACGGTGAAGTCGGTCACGCCCGTCACGGCGAAGCGCGGCGGGCGCCCCTGGATCCGGCGGTCGGCGAGGTTGCGGTCGCCGAGCTGCGCGAAGGCGTCGTCGCGCATCCGCAGCAGCCGCCCGTTCAGGCTGCGCGTCGAGGCGACCGTGAAGCGCCAGGCGAGGTAGACCCGCGACGGGCGGATGCGGGCGCGCAGCAGCGCGCGGCGCACGCCGCGGTCCCAGGTCGCGGCCAGCCCGCGCGGGCGGCGGTCGGGCAGGCGGCGCAGGACGACGACGTAGCGCCGCCCCGGGACGAGGTTGCGACCCGGGTGGATGATGAGGTTGCGGCTCGCGGCCGACGTCGCGTTGGCGTCGAGCTCGCCCCAGACGAGCTGACGGCGGCCCGTGCGCTCGTCGAGGAGCAGCAGCGTCTGCGCCGGGCGCCGGTAGCGCGCCATGTCGGTGATCGGCACGATGCCCGACGCGCGGAAGTCCGCCCGCGTGCGCAGCGACGGGACGTGGACGATGATCGGCTCGCCCGGGCTGAAGCCGTCGCTGCGGTTCAGCTCGGAGACGGCGATCCGCACGCCCTTGTTGTTGGCGGGCATCCACGCGCGCCGCAGCGCGACGCGCACGCCGGTCGCCGAGGTCCGGTCGTGCCTGGTCAGCGCGACATCGTTGGGGAACGGCAGCAGGCACCCGCGCCTGGGCACGCCGTCGCACTTCTTCGCGGACGCCGCGGCGGGCGCGGCGAGCATCGGTACGACCGCGAGCGCGACCAGGACCCCATGGAGACGCACGGCGCCACCCTATCCGCGGGTCGTAGGCTTGCGCGCCATGGCGCTCGACCCCGAGACCGAACGCGTGCGCACGCGGGTGCGGCTCATGGTCGAGATCAGCGCGCGCGCGGGCGCCTTCCGCAAGGGGCTGGCCCTCGCCGCCAGGCGCCTGACGCCGTCGGAGGCGGCGGTCATCGCCGACCTCGAGCGCCACGGGCTCGACGTCGTCCAGCTGCGCGAGGTGCTGTGCGGCGCCCACGTCCTCGTCGACGAGCCCGGGCTGTACGAGCAGTGGCGCTTCCCGAAGTCGCGCGAGCGGCTCTCGAGCCACCACCGCTACATCGACAAGGCGCGCTTCCCCGATCTCGGCCTGAAGGGGCCGCTCGTGCGCGAGAAGCTGCACGGGCGCACCGAGTCGGGCACATGGATCCAGCTCGAGAAGACGCCGGCCGCGATGGGCAAGGGCTTCCGGCTCCCGACGCTCACCGACCTGCGGCACCTCGCCGACTACGTCGTCTACCGCATCAAGAAGCGCAACGTGGGGCCGTGGGGCCTGTCCGGCATGACCGAGAAGCGGCCGCTGTACCTCTCCCCCGACCTCGGCGTCCGCGTCCCGCTGCCCGACGCCGCCGAGGCCGATCTCGTGGCCGCGCTCGAGCGCCTCGAGGACGCCGACGACGTCACGTCGGCCTCGCGCGACCTCGCCGCGCGCGTCCCGCCGCCCGAGCGAGCGCACACGCTGCGCGAGCTGCAGCTCACGCCCGGCAGACGCTCGGGCCGCGGGCTCTTCGGCGCCTCGAACGTCTGGATCACGGAGACGGAGTCGCCGGCGGCGCGCGCCCTGCTCGGCGGCGCCCCGGCACCGCCGCGCTGGACGCTCCCGGACGCCGGCGCCGTGCGTCCGGCCGCGCTGCGCGCCGGCGACCGCACGCTGCGCACGGTCGCGCGGCGCGTCGAGCCGTGAGCGGCCGCGGCACGCCCGAGGGCCTCGTCGAGGCCGTCGCCCACCTCGTGACCACGGGGCCGGTGCCGCTCGGCGCGTACACCGTCGCCGAGATCGCCGCCGTCAACGGGATCGTCGGCTTCCTCGAGGCCGAGCCGCCGCCCGAGCTGCTCGCCGAGGCCGTTCGGTCGCTCGCCGCGCGCAACCTGATCACGACGAGCGCCGGCGACGACGAGCTCGAGGTGCGCGGCGACCTCGGCATCGCGCTCGCCTTCCAGGAGCGCTCGCGGCTCGTGCTCGACGCCCGCGTCACGGGGACGGAGCCCGACCGCCCGTGGCGGTTCGTGCTGATGCCCCAGCCCGAGGACGTCACGCTCGAGGTCCTCGTCGACGCGCTGGGCATCCACTTCTACTCGCTGCGCACGCGCGCTGGGGCCCTCGAGCGGCTGTGGGAGCGCCTGCCCACCGGCGAGCGCGGGCCGGCGGAGGCCGACGCCGAGGCCGTGCTGGCGCGCAGCCCCCGGGCCGCGCTCATCAGCGTGAGCCGCTGGGAGGACGACGGCGCGCGCGAGACGACCGACGTCGTCCTCGCCCGCGACGACGGCACCTTGCACGTCTTCCTGCGCGACGCCGACGAGCCCGCGCGGCTCGTCGCCCAGGGCCTGGACGAGGACGCGGCCCACGCGATGGTGGCGCAGCTGGCGCGGCCGGATCGGGCAGAGTCCCGTCCATGACCTCCACCGCGCGCGCACTCGACGGGACGGCGGCCCTCGTCACCGGGGCCTCGAGCGGCATCGGCGAAGCGACCGCGGTCGCGCTCGCCGGGCAGGGCGCCCGGGTGGCGCTCGCCGCTCGCCGGGCCGATCGGCTCGAGGCGCTGGCCGGGCGCATCGGGGACTCGGCCCTGGTGATCGAGGCCGACGTTGCGCGCGAGGAGGAAGCGCGCGCGGCGGTCGAGCGCACGGTCGCCGAGCTCGACCGCCTCGACATCGTCGTCAACAACGCCGGGGTGATGCTCCTCGGGCCAGCGGTCGACGCGCCGCTCGAGGAGTGGCGGCGGATGGTCGACGTCAACCTCAGCGGCCTGCTCGCGGTGACGCACGCCGCGCTGCCGCACCTCCTGCGCGCGGCCGAGGACGGCGGCGGTCGGCGCGTGGCCGACCTCGTGAACATCAGCTCGGTCGCCGGCCGCGTCGCCCGGAGCGGGAGCGGCGTCTACAACGCGACGAAGCACGCCGTCGGCGCGTTCAGCGAGGCGCTGCGCCAGGAGATCACCAACCGGCACGTGCGCGTCTCGCTCGTCGAGCCCGGCGCAGTCGCGACCGAGCTCGTCGGCCACAACCGCCCGGAGGTGCAGGAGACGATCCTCGAGCGCTTCGGCGACATCGAGCGCCTGAGCGCCGAGGAGATCGCCGACGCGATCCTCTACATCGTCACGCGTCCGCGCCAAGTCGCGATCAACGAGATCCTCATCCGCCCGACCGAGCAGGGATTTTGAGCCGCCCGGTCCGCATCCGCTGCGGGTGGTCGCCCACGCGCAGGTAGCGGACGAGGCGCCCGGTGCGGAACGAGAGGACCGCGACGCGGTCGTCGCCGGCGACGGAGACGAAGCAGAAGCGCCCGTCGGGGCTCGCCGTGGACCAGTACGGCACCCGACCGACGTGCACGATCCGCAGCGGGCGCAGCGTGCGACGGCTGACGATCGCCGCGTAGCTAGACATCGTCCCGGCGGCGCAGAGCCGCGTCCCCCGGGGGTTGAAGCTCAGCCCGTGCTGCGCGGAGTCGAGCAGGTAGTCCTGTCGCTCGAGGCGCCGGGAGGCGCGGCTCAGCGGCAGCAGCGCGATGCGCGTCGGGCGCCGGGCCTTCAGGTCGTACTCGACGAAGCCGTGCAGGAACGAGAGCTGCAGGTAGACGTAGCGCTCGTCGGGGGCGATCGCCATCGGGCGCACGGCGGAGCTCGCGCCGAGCCCGTAGCGCGCGAGCTCGCGGCCCATGTCGATCCGCCGCCGGACCTTCAGCGTGCGCGCGTCGACGATCTCGAAGACGCGCCTGCCCTTGCTCGCATCCTGGGACGGATCGTCCGCGCTGGTGTAGACGAAGCCGATGCTCGCGTGGTAGATGCGCCGGCCGTCGCGCGAGAAGTTGCTCTCGTGCGGCGAGTCCCCCGACGGGAAGCGCCCGACGATGCGCCCGCGCCGCGTGTCGATGACGTCGACGACGTTCGCCGTCGAGGCCGAGACGAGGAGCCGGCGCCCGTTTGGCGAGAGCGCCATGTGGTCCGCGCGCACGCCGCCGACCGCCACGCGCCACGCGATCCGGTCGATGGCGACGACGTCGGCGAAGCTCGGTCGCGAGAAGAAGATCCGCCGCCCGTCCTTGGAGGGGAAGCCGTCGTCGACGAGCTGGTCGTGGCCCTCGCCGATCAGCGCGCGGATGCCGTCGAAGGCGAACGAGCGCGCCGGATCGGCGCGGATCTCGGCGATTCGCCGGGCCCTGTCGGGCACGACGTTCAGGCGCTTGACGCGCTTGAACGTGCCGAGGTCGATGACGTCGGCCGTGCCGGCCCAGTTGTTGCTGACGACGAGGACGTCGCGCAGCTTGGCCTCGGCCGCGGGCGGTAGGAGGAGCGCCGCGGCGGCCGCGAGCGCGCTGATGATCAGGCGTCGTTGATTCACGCCGGGATCCTTTCCGTTGAGGTGAGCGCGGCCCGCAGCACGCCGCCGATCTCGGCGACGGCCCGCGCGGGCCCGCGGCCGAGCCCGAGCACATTGAAGAAGGCGTGGACGTAGCCGGGATGGCGGCGCAGCAGCACCGGCACGCCGTCCGCGGCGAGCTTCGCGGCGTACGCCTCGCCCTCGTCGCGCAGCGGGTCGAAGCCGGCCGTGACGACGAGCGCCGGCGCCACGCCGGTGTGGTTTTCGGCGCGCAGCGGCGAGACGCACGGGTCGAGGCGGTCGGCGTCGGGCCCCAGGAACTGGCGCTCGTACCAGTCCATGTCGGCCTTCGTGAGATAGAAGCCGTCGGCGAACGTCGTACGCGACGGCAGCTCGCAGGCGGCGTCGGTCGGGGGATAGACGAGCAGCTGGAAGGCCGGCGCCGGCCCGCCGTCCGCCACGGCGCGCAGCGCGGTGACGGCGGCGAGATGACCGCCCGCGCTATCGCCCGCGACGGCGACGCGACCAGGGTCGGCGCCGAGCTCCTGCGCGCGGGCGACCGCGTCGCGGAAGGCGGCGAGGGCGTCGTCGACGGCGGCCGGGTAGCGGTGCTCGGGCGCGAGGCGGTAGTCGACGGCCAGGATCCGCGCTCCCGAGGTCACCGCGAGCAGGCGGCACGGCCGGTCGTGGGTGTCGAGGTCGCCGACGACCCAGCCGCCGCCGTGGAAGAAGACGACGAGCGCTCCGGGCTCGGCGCCGGCGGCCTCGGCGGGCACGTAGAGCCGGGCGGGCAGCGGCCCGGCCGCCCCGGCGACGGTCGTCGCGCGCGCCTCGCGGACCGGCTCGGGTGGCCCCTGCACGATCCGCGCGGAGCGGCGCACGTCGGCCCGCGCCTGGTCGGGCGTGCGCTTCTCCAGCGGCGGCAGCCGGCGCGCCTCGAACAGGCGCAGGAGCAGCTGGGAGTCGAGATCGAGCTCGAGGCCGTCGCGGCGCACGGGGGGCCCGGCGAGCCGGCGCTTCGCGCGCGGCGGCAGCGCGACCGCGGCCGTCGCGATCGCGAGCTCCGCCCGGTCGGCGGCGGTCAGCGCCACGGGAGCTTCCATGGGCGCGGCAGCCTATCCCTGGTCCTAGACTTGGCGCGTGAGCGACGCGCTGATCGTCGTCGACGTGCAGAACGACTTCGTGCCCGGCGGCGCGCTGGCGGTCCCGCACGGCGACGAGGTCGTGCCGCGCGTGCGGGAGCTCATCGACTCCGATGCCTTCGACCTCGTCGTCGCCACCCGCGACTGGCATCCCCCCGATCACGCCTCGTTCCGCGAGCAGGGCGGC
Organism: Solirubrobacteraceae bacterium; assembly: GCA_035605735.1. Lineage (GTDB taxonomy): Bacteria > Actinomycetota > Thermoleophilia > Solirubrobacterales > Solirubrobacteraceae > JAOPZW01. The sequence goes on along the minus strand of DATNGY010000437.1, from coordinate 811 downwards.
CCGTGGCCGGTGCACTGCGTCGCCGGCACGCCGGGCGCCGAGCTCGTCCCGGGGCTCGCCGAGGCGCGCATCGACGCCGTCGTCGACGCGGGGCGCGCGCGCGACGACGAGGGCTACTCGGGCTTCGAGGGCACGCGGCTGGCCGAGCTCCTGCGCGAGCACGACGTCGACCGCGTGACCGTGCTCGGCCTCGCGACCGACTACTGCGTGCGCGCGACCGCGCTCGACGCGCTGCGCGAGGGCCTGGAGGTCACGCTCGACACGGAGGGCTCGCGCGGCATCGAGGCTCGGCCCGGCGACGTCGAGCGCGCCCTGGAGGACGTGCGCGCGGCGGGCGGCACGGTGACCTGATGCGGCTCGTGCTCAACGTGATCTGGTTCGTGCTCGCCGGGCTCTGGATGGCCATCGGATACGCCTTCGCGGCGCTCATCTGCTTCATCCTCATCATCACGATCCCGTTCGGGATCGCGGCGCTGCGGATCGCGGTCTTCGCGCTGTGGCCGTTCGGCAAGACGGTCGTCCGGCGCGCGGACGCCGGCGTCGCCTCGAGCGTCGGCAACGTCCTGTGGTTCCTGCTCTGCGGCTGGTGGCTGGCCATCGGCCACCTCGTCACGGGGATCCTCTTGTGCCTGACGATCATCGGCATCCCGCTCGGCCTCGCGAACTTCAAGCTCATCCCCGTCTCGCTCGTGCCCCTCGGCCGCGAGATCGTCGACCGCGACGACCCGCGCGCCGGCGGTGAGGCGGTCGCCGTGCCGTAGTGGCGATCCTGAGCCTCGACCACCTCGTGCTCACGGTGGCCGACCTCGAG
>DATNGY010000436.1:0-2602 GCA_035605735.1 Solirubrobacteraceae bacterium | reverse complement strand
ACGGGGGACCCAACGTCATCGGGGCGAATCGCACGGCTCATCGGCCTAGCGGGGCGCCGGCTCTTTCCGCGCCAGCCCGTCAGCTAACCACGTAGGCCGACGAAAGAGAGCTGTCCATGCAGGGCCTCCCCGTGACCCTGTTCCTGTCCCTGTGCGCGCTGGGCCTGTCGGCCCCGGTCGCGCTCGCCGATCCCGCCGCCACAGGCGGCGCCGCATACCTCGACCCCGCCGCGGCGCCCGCGACCGTGCCGGGCGACACCGCCGCGCTCATGGCCGGTCGCGCGGTCGCGCCGGCCGGCGCCCCGCGCGCCGTGAAGGGCGCGATCGCGGCCGCCAACCAGATCGTCGGCAAGCCCTACGTCTACGGCGGCGGGCACACGCTGGCCCGCGCCGTCGCCGCCGGCTACGACTGCTCGGGCACCGTCTCGCACGCCCTGCGCGGCGCGCGGCTGCTCAAGGCGCCGCTGGACTCGTCGTCGTTCCTGCGCTGGGGCCGCGCCGGGCGCGGACGGTGGATCACCGTCTACACGAACCCCGGCCACGCATTCGCGGTCATCGCGGGCCTGCGCCTCGACACCAGCGCCGCGGGCGACCCCAAGGGCGCCAGCGGCCCCCGCTGGCGGCCGGTCCTGCGCTCGACGCGCGGGTACCAGGCCCGCCATCCGAAGGGCTACTGATGGTGGTCCCGCCCGCGAGCACCCGCCGATGCGCCGTGTCGCCCGGGGCACCGAGCGGTGCATGAGGCGGCACTCGCCGGGTGCGGGGTCGCTGCTTCTCGCGCTGCAGCGGCAGGCGAGCCGCTGCACCGGCCTTCACGCCTCGAGGCCGGCTGACTCGAGCCCGGCGATCGCCTCGCGCACCTCCACGCTCAGGCCCGGGCTCGCGTCGTGCGCGTAGAGCGGACCGAGGCCGTCTCGGAGCAGCAGGACGACCCGCGCGACGCCCGCCGCAGCCACCGCTCCCGGTCCGCGCAGGAGCGCCACCGTCGCCTCGAGCTCGTCGGCGGCGTCGAGGATCGCGCGCCGGTCGGGCGCGACGCGCGACGAGAGCCAGCCGCGGACGCCGACGGCGTCCCCGATCGCACGCTCGATGCGATCCGCGAGCGCGCGGCGCATCGGTGCGCCGATCAGCGTGTGCGCGCGCAGCTGGAGCGCCGCGCCGGCGTCGGGTGCGACGCCGGCGGCGAGGGCGCGATCGAGCCGGTTGGCGCGCCAGCGCGCGGCGGCGCGGTCCGTCAGCCGCGCGCGGCGCCGCAGGACCGAGTCGGTGTGATCGTCGGCGACGAGGAGCACGAGCGACACGGGTAAATGGTTCCGCCCCGCGCACCGCGGCGCATCGGAAGAACGCCGCAGATCGCCGGCTCGCGGCGCTTATCCGGTCCCGCGCACGCCTCAGCGCACGCGCGCCGAGCGGGTCAGTACTGCACGCGGTCCGGGCGCGCCAGCCAGGCCTCGAACGGGGCCTGCGCGCCCGGCAGGGCCACGAGCTGCATCCGCAGCTCGCGCGCCTCGGGCGGGCGCTCGAGCTCCTGGAAGATGAACTCGTCGTCGAAGCCCGCCGCGGCGGCGTCCGCCCGCGTCGCCGCGAAGACGACGGATCGCGGGCGCGCCCAATAGAGCGCGCCGAGGCACATCGGGCACGGCTCGCAGCTCGCGTAGACGTCGCAGCCGGCGAGCTGGAAGTCGCCGATGGCGTGGCACGCGGCCCGGATCGCCTGCACCTCCGCGTGGGCCGTGGGGTCGCCGAGCGTGAGGACCTGGTTGCAGGCGACGGCCAGCACGTCGTCGCCGCGCGCGACGACGGCGCCGAACGGACCGCCCTCGCCGTCGCGCGCCCCGCGGGCGGCCTCGCGCACCGCGAGCTCGAGGAAGCGGGTGTGCCCTGCGTCCACGCTGCACTACGCTAGACACTCACCGGAAACGCGATCGAGGAGACCCAATGGCCGGCGGCATGGGCGGACGCTTCTCCACCGTCATCAAGTCGAAGATCTCACGGATGCTCGACCGGGCCGAGGACCCGGGCGAGACGCTCGACTACAGCTACCAGCGGCAGCTCGAGTCGCTGCAGAACGTCAAGAAGGGGATCGCGGACGTCGTCACCGCGAAGAAGCGCCTGCAGATGCAGTCGCAGAAGCTCGAGCAGTCCGTGGTCAAGCTCGACACGCAGGCGCGCCAGGCGCTCTCCGCCGGGAACGAGGACCTCGCGCGGATCGCTCTCGAGCGCAAGAACGTCGCCCAGACCGAGCTCCAGTCGCTCGACCAGCAGGTCACCGAGCTCGAGGGCCAGCAGGAGAAGCTCACCGACTCCGAGCAGAAGCTGCGCACGAAGATCGAGTCCTTCCGCACGAAGAAGGAGGTCATCAAGGCGCAGTACTCGGCAGCCGAGGCGCAGGTCCGGATCTCCGAGGCCGCGACCGGGGTGGGCGAGGAGATGGCCGACGTGGGACTGGCGATGCAGCGGGCGCTGGACAAGACCGAGAACATGAAGGCGCGCGCCGACGCCGTACAGGAGCTCGAGTCGGCCGGAACGTTCGAGGATCTGACCGCGCTCGGACCCGCTGAGGATGACATCGATCGGCAGCTGAAGCAGCTCTCCAGCCAGA
>DATNGY010000435.1:0-4120 GCA_035605735.1 Solirubrobacteraceae bacterium | reverse complement strand
CGCGCTGCGGGCCGTCGGGCTCGACGGGTCCGCCGATCGCCACCCGCGCGACCTCAGCGGCGGCGAGCGCCAGCGCCTGGCGCTCGCGATCGTCCTCGACGGCGAGGCGCCCGCCGCCGTGCTCCTCGACGAGCCGACGCGCGGCATGGATCGCGGCGCCAAGGGCGATCTCGCCGATCGCCTGCGCGCGCTCGCCGCCGCGGGGACCGCGGTGCTCGTGGCGACCCACGACGCGGAGTTCGCCGCCGCCTGCGCCGAGCGCGTCGTCCTCCTCGCCGACGGGCGGCCGATCGCGGACGGCCCCGTCGGCGAGGTCCTCACCGGCGGCTGGTACTTCGCGACGGAGACCGCGCGCATCACCGGCGTCCTGGACCCCGAGACCGGCGCGGAGGCGATCCGCCGCCGGATGACCGTGGAGGTCGCACCGTGAGCTGGTCGCTCGCCTCGTTCGCCCTGCTCGCCGCCGCGCTGGCCGCCGGCTTCGCGTGGTACGAGCGCTCGCACCCGTCCTCGAAGCTGCTCGCGCTCGTCGCGGCGCTCGCGGCGCTGGCCGCGCTCGGTCGGATCGCGTTCGCGCCGCTGCCGAACGTCAAGCCGACGACCGACGTCGTGGTGCTCTCGGGCTACGTGCTCGGCGGCGCCCCGGGCTTCGTCGTCGGCGCGGTGAGCGCCGTGGCCTCGAACGTCATTTTCGGGCAGGGCCCGTGGACGCCGTGGCAGATGGCGGGCTGGGGGCTCGCGGGGCTGCTCGGCGCCGCGGTCGGCGGGGCAACCGGCCGGCGCCTGGGCCGCGGCGGGCTCGCGATCGCGTGCGGCGCGGCGGGCGTGCTCTTCGGCGCGCTGCTCGACCTCTCCACCTGGGTGACGTTCAGCGGCGAGCACACGCTCGGCCAGTACGTCGCGATCAGCGCCGCCTCGGCCTGGTTCAATGTCGCGCACGTCGTCGGGAACGTCGCCTTCGCGCTCGCCTTCGGTCCCGTCTTCGTCCGTGCGCTCGAGCGCTTCCGCGCGCGCTTCACGGTCCGCTGGGAGCCCGTGGTCGCCGGGGCGCTCGCGGTCGCGGCGTGCGCCGCGCTCGCGGCCGCGCCGTCCGCGCAGGCGAGCACGGTCTCGCGCGCCCAGGGCTACCTGCGCTCGGCCCAGAACCGCGACGGCGGCTACGGCGCCGCGCGCGGCGCGCGCTCCGCGCCGCTGTTCACGGCCTGGGCGGCGATCGGCTTCGCCGCGACCGGCCGCCGGCCGTCGTTCGCGGGTCGCTACCTCGCGCGGACCGCGCCGCGCATGCGCGCGGTCGGCGACGTCGAGCGCACGATCCTCGGGCTCGTCGCCGCCGGCGCGTCGCCGCGGCACGCGGGTGGGGTCGACCTCGTCCACCGCCTCGGCGTCGCGCAGCGGCGCGATGGCTCGTGGGCGGGCCAGGTCAACCTCACGAGCTTCGGCATCGTCGCCCTGCGCGCCGCGGGCGCCGCGCCCGGCCAGCGGCGGCGCGCGGCGCGCTGGGTGCGCGGCCAGCAGAACCGCGACGGGGGCTTCAACTTCGCGCGTCGGGGCGGCACCTCGGGAATCGACGACACCGCCGGGGCGGTTCAGGGGCTCGTCGCCGCGGGCGGCCGGCGCTCGCGGGCCGTGCGACGCGCCGCTGCCTTCCTCGTCCGCCGCCAGAACCTCGACGGCGGCTTCCCGCTCACACCGGGCGGCGCCTCCAACGCCCAATCGGCGGCGTGGGCCGCGCAGGCGCTCGTCGCCGCCGGCCGCGACCCGCGGCGCGTGCGCCGGCGCGGATCGCGCTCGCCACTCGCCTATCTCGCGAGCCTGCAGGACCGCGACGGCGCCGTGCGCTATTCGCGCACGAGCCGGCAGACCCCGGTCTGGGTCACGGGCCAGGCGCTCGCCGCGCTGGCGCGCCGAGCGCTGCCCTTTCGCGCCCCCTGAGGCAGGATCGGTTAGGTTCCGCGCCCCGCGATGGTGCGCGTCGGAGTTCCCAAGGAGACCGTGCCCGGCGAGCGTCGGGTGGCGCTCGTGCCGGACGTCGTGCGCCGCCTGGAGGGCCACGGAGTCGAGGTCGTCGTCGAGCCGGGCGCCGGCGAGGAGGCGCTGATCCCGGATCGGTTGTTCGAGGACGCGGGCGCAGCGATCGGCGACCCGTGGGAGGCGGAGCTGGTGGTGAAGGTGGCCCCGCCGAGCGACGAGGAGATCGGGCGACTCCACTCTGGCGGCGTGCTGGTGGGGTTCCTGGCGCCGCGCACGCAGCCCGAGACGCTGCGGGCGCTGGCGGGCGCGGGCGTGACGGCGTTCGCGATGGAGGCGATCCCGCGGATCTCGCGGGCGCAGGCGATGGACGCGCTGAGCTCGCAGTCGAACGTCGCCGGCTACAAGGCGGCGCTGCTCGGCGCCGAGCACGCGACGCGCTTCTACCCGATGCTGATGACCGCGGCGGGGACGATCCCGCCGGCGAAGGTGCTCGTGCTCGGCGCGGGCGTCGCGGGGCTACAGGCGCTGGCGACCGCGCGGCGCCTGGGCGCGCAGACGACGGGCTACGACGTGCGCCCGGAGGTGGCCGAGCAGGTGCAGTCGCTCGGCGCGAAGTGGCTGGACCTGGGGCTCGAGGCGGCGGGGGAGGGCGGGTACGCGCGCGAGCTCTCCGAGGAGGAGCGCGCCGAGCAGCAGCGGCGGATGACCGAGGCGATCCAGGGCTTCGACGTCGTGATCACCACTGCCCTCGTGCCCGGGCGCCCGGCGCCGCGGCTGGTGACCGCGGAGGCGGTGGCGGGCATGAAGCCGGGCAGCGTCATCGTCGACCTGGCCGGCGAGGCCGGAGGCAACTGTGAGCTGACCGAGCCCGGCGAGGTCGTCGTGAGGCACGACGTGACGATCGTCTCGCCACTGAACCTGCCGGCGACGATGCCCGAGCACGCCTCCCAGCTGTACGCGCGCAACGTGCTCGCGCTGCTCGAGCTCCTCCTGAACGACGACGGCGAGCTCGCCCTGGACTTCGACGACGAGGTCATCGCCGGCGCCTGCGTCGTGCGCGAGGGACAGGAGGTCAGCGCCTGATGCTCCTTCAGAACCTCGCGATCCTCGTGCTCGCCGGCTTCGCCGGCTTCCTGACGATCTCGAAGGTCCCGAACACGCTCCACACGCCGCTGATGTCGGGCACGAACGCGATCCACGGGATCGTCGTGCTCGGCGGCATCGTCGTGCTGGGGCTCGGCGTCGACGGGGTGCTGAGCAAGGTCCTGCTCGTGATCGCGATCGCGTTCGGGACGATCAACGTCGTCGGCGGCTTCCTCGTGACCGACCGCATGCTCGAGATGTTCAAGAGCCGCCCGCGGCCGGCGGGCGAGGAGGAGGAGGGCGGCGCGTGAGCCGCACGGACCTCGTCGCGCTTCTGTACATCGTCGCCTTCGCGCTCTTCATCTACGGGCTGATGGGGCTGACCGGCCCGCGCACGGCGGTGCGCGGCAACCGCATCGCGGCGGTCGGCATGGCGATCGCGGTCGTGGCGACGCTGCTGATCCCGGGCATGGGGAACTGGGGGCTGATCGCGCTCGGCGTCGCGATCGGCACGCTCGTCGGCGTCCCCGCCGCGCGCCAGGTGCAGATGACCGCGATGCCGCAGATGGTCGCGCTCTTCAACGGCGTCGGCGGCGGCGCCGTCGCGCTGATCGCGTGGGCCGAGTTCCGCCAGAGCTCGGGCTATGCCGACGAGGCGACCTACGTGGCGATCTTCAGCCTGTTCGCGGCGATCGTCGGCTCGGTGTCGTTCTGGGGCTCGAACATCGCGTTCGGCAAGCTCCAGGAGCTGCTGCCCGGGCGCCCGATCACGATCGGCCGCGCCCAGCAGATCGTGAACCTCGCGCTGTTCGTCGCGGCGGTCGCGTGCGCAGTCGCGATCGTCGCCGGCGCGGACGCCGAGGGGCTCATGATCGGCCTACTCGTGGCCGCGGCGCTGCTCGGGAACTTCCTAGTGCTGCCCATCGGCGGCGCCGACATGCCGGTCGTCATCTCTCTGCTGAACGCCTTCACCGGCCTGTCGGCGGCGGCCACCGGCGTCGCGCTCGACAACACGGCGATGATCGTCGCGGGCATGCTCGTGGGCGCTTCCGGCACGATGCTCACG
>DATNGY010000434.1:0-8257 GCA_035605735.1 Solirubrobacteraceae bacterium | reverse complement strand
GCGGACATGGGTGCGAAGCGGACATGGGTGCGAAGCGGACATGGGCGCGAAGCGGACATGGGTGCGAAGCGGACATGGGTGCGAAGCGAACATGGGTGCGGTGCTTTTCGGCCATCATGGCCGGATGGAGCGCTCGCGCGGCGGCGCGATCTCCCTGCGCGTCCTCGTCGTCGCGCTCGTCGTCCAGCTCGGGCTCGGCGCGGCGCTCGTGGTCCTCGCAGTGCACGGCTTCCCGCTCGTCGGCGGCGGGGGAGGCGACGGGCGCGCGGCCGGCGCTCCGCCGCCCGTGCCGTCGGCGACGGTCGACCGCTTCGACGCGCGGCGGGCGATGGCGCTCGCGCGCCTGCAGGTCGAGGACTTCGGCCAGCGCCCGGCGGGGAGCGCGCCGCTGCGGCGCCTCGCCGTGCGGCTGCGCGCGCGGCTTCCGCACGGGCGCTTCGAGCCCGTGCCCGGGCACCCCGGGCTGCGCAACGTCGTCGGCTCGCTCCCTGGCCGCCGGCCCGCGATCGTGGTCGGCGCGCACTACGACACGGAGTACCACCCCAAGGGCTTCGTCGGCGCCAACGACGGCGCGGCGGGCACGGCGGCGGTCGTCGAGCTCGCCCGCGCGCTCGCGCGCCGGCCCCGTCCCGCCGAAGCGCACGAGGTCCGCTTCGTCCTCTTCGACGGCGAGGAGGAGCCGCGCGGCTGCACCGCCGACGCGAGCTTCGAGCGCTGCGCGCTGCGCGGCTCGAAGGCCTACGTCCGCGCCCACCGGGGCGAGGTCGCGTCGATGATCCTGCTCGACTACGTCGCCAACGCGGGCGTGCGGCTGCCGCGCGAGCGCAGCTCGGATCGGCGGCTGTGGGCCGATGTGCGCGCCGCCGCGGCCCGCGTCGGCGTCGCCGCCGTGTTCCCGACCGGCACGCAGCTCGAGATCTTCGACGACCACACGCCGTTCCTGCGCGCCGGCATCCCGGCGGTCGACCTCATCGACTTCTCCTACCGCTACCGCGACACGGCCCGCGACACGCTCGACAAGCTGTCGACGCGCAGCCTCGACGCCGTGGGCGAGACCGTGATCGCGCTGCTCGAGCGGCTCCGCGGCCGGTAGCGCCCTACCATGCAGGCCATGGCCTCCGCTCCGGAGAAGCTCCTGCTCGCCGCGCCCCGTGGCTACTGCGCCGGCGTCGACCGCGCCGTCCAGACCGTCGAGCGCGCGCTCGAGCTCTACGGCGCGCCGGTCTACGTGCGCAAGGAGATCGTCCACAACAAGCACGTCGTCGAGCAGCTGCAGGCGCGCGGCGCGATCTTCGTCGACGAGCTCGGCGACGCGATCCCCGAGGGCGCGATCACCGTCTTCTCCGCCCACGGCGTGTCCCCGGCGGTCCACGCCGACGCCGAGCGCCGGCGCCTGTCCACGATCGACGCGACGTGCCCGCTCGTCACGAAGGTGCACCGCGAGGCGCTGAAGTTCGCGGCCGAGGGCTACACGATCGTTCTCATCGGCCACTCGGGCCACGAGGAGGTCGAGGGGACGATGGGCGAGGCGCCCGAGCACATGGTGCTCGTGGAGACCGAGGACGACGTCGACGGCCTCGAGGTCGCCGATCCCGAGCGCGTCGCCTACATCTCGCAGACGACGCTCTCCGTCGACGAGACCCGCGCGATCATCAACCGCCTGCGCGAGCGCTTCCCGGCGATCGTCGGGCCGCGCACGGACGACATCTGCTACGCGACGACGAACCGGCAGACGGCCGTGAAGCAGATGGCGCCGCTCTGCGACCTCGTCCTCGTGATCGGCTCGCGCAACTCGTCGAACTCCAACCGCCTCGTCGAGGTCGCGCGCGACCTCGGCGCGCGGGCGCACCTCATCGACCACGAGGCGCAGGTCCGCGAGGAGTGGCTCGAGGGCACGCGCGTCGTCGGCATCACCTCGGGGGCCAGCGCGCCCGAGGAGCTCGTCCAGCGCCTCGTCGCGTCCTTCCGCGCGCGCGGCACCGAGGACGTCGAGGAGTTCCAGGTCGTCCAGGAGGACGTGCGCTTCATGCTCCCGAAGACGATCCGCCAGGCGCTCGCCGGGCAGGCCGCCTGACACCGCGCTCGACGGCGGCTCGGCCGATGCGATAGGACGCGGACCATGGCGCGTTCAACATCCCTCGTCGCCGGGCTCGTGCTCGCGTGCGCGCTCGCGCTCGCCCCCGCCGCGGCGGCCCGCCCCCACCGCGGCTCGCTGAGCCGGATCGGCCACATCGTCGTCATCTACGAGGAGAACCACTCCTTCGACAACCTCTACGGCGGCTGGGAGCGGGTGGACGGCCTCGCCGACGCCGACCGCCGGCACACGCTCCAGGTCGACCAGGCCGGGCGGCGCTACGACTGCCTGCTGCAGGTCGCCGTCAACCTGACCTCGCCGCCGCTGCCCGCGCGCTGCACGGACCCCGCGTTCCCCCCCAACACGTCGAGCTTCTTCCCGAACGCGCCGTTCCGCATCGACGACTTCATCGGCCCCGAGGACACGACCTGCCCGGCGCCGGGCGTCTCCGCCGCCAACGGCGTGCCCAAGGGCCAGGGGCTCCCGGGCGGGTGCACGCGCGACCTCGTCCACCGCTTCTACCAGGAGCAGTACCAGCTCGACGGCGGGCGCCAGGACCGCTACGTGACGGGCAGCGACGCGGTCGGCCTGACGATGGGCACCTACGACACGCGCAGGCTCCCGATCTACCGCTACCTGCACGCGCCGGGCCACCCCCGCTACGTGATCGCCGACCGCTTCTTCCAGGCGGCCTTCGGCGGCTCGTTCCTCAACCACCAGTGGCTCGTGGCGGCGGCGACGCCGACGTACCCGGGCGCCCCGGCCAACCTGCACTCGGTGCTCGACGCCAACGGGATGCCGACGAGCTACCCGCTGTACACGGCCGCGCCCGGAGTGAAGGACACCGCGATCACGGCGGCGTGCGGCGGCACGACGCCGGCGGGCCTGGCGTGCGGCGACTACGCGGTCAACACGATCCAGCCGCCCTACCAGCCGTTCTCGTCGCCCACCGCGACGAAGCTGCCGGCCCAGACGCACGCGACGATCGGCGACCGCCTCAGCGCGGCGGGCGTCGACTGGGCCTGGTACTCGGGGGGCTGGTCGAACGCCGACGGCGACGTCGGGGCGCCCGGCTGGACGAACGGCAACGGGCCCACGTGCTCGGACCCGAGCACGGCGACCGGGGCGACGTTCCCGAACTGCCCCGACAAGCTCTTCCAGTACCACCACCAGCCGCTGAACTACTTCACGTCGTTCGCGCCGGGAACCGCGGCGCGCGCCGAGCACCTCCGCGACGAGCAGGAGTTCGAGCAGCGCGCGACCTCCTCGCAGCGGTTCTGCAAGCTCAAGCCCGTCTCGTTCATCAAGCCGATCGGGGCCGAGAACGAGCACCCGGGGTACGCGAGCGAGCACACGGGCTCCGACCACCTCGTCGACCTCCTGCAGGCCGTGCGCAGCGGGCGCTGCCGCAAGGACACGATGATTGTCGTCACCTACGACGAGTTCGGCGGCCAGTGGGATCACGTCCCGCCGCCGGGCCAGGACGGATCGCCCGGGCCGCACGACGCGATGGGCCCGAGCACGCGGATCCCGGCGCTCGTGCTCGCGCCCGGCCTGCACCGGCGCTTCGCGGTCGACCACGTCTCGCACGACACGACGTCGATCGCCGCGACGATCGAGCACCGCTTCGGCCTTCAGCCCCTGACCTCCCGTGATGCCGCGGTGAGGGATCTGCGCAGCGCGCTGCGAGCCGGTCGGTGACGGGACGCCGGCGGGCGGCGGCGCTGTTCGCCGCCCTCGTCCTCGCCGCCGTCCCGGAGGCGGCGGCGGGGGCGACCGGCCACGCGCGCTGGCGGCTTGACGCGCGCGCCCTCCCGCTCGAGTACCTCCAGGGGCTGACGCACGGCCCCGGCGGCGCCCGCTACTTCGCCGGGGTCTTCTCCGGCCTCTATCGCACCGATCGAGCGCTGCGCGAGCGGGCGCGCAACGCCGCCGCGCTGCCGCCCGCCGTGACGGCGCTGGGCTTCGACCACATCGGCGATCTGACCTTCGACCGCTCGCGCGGGGGGCGGCTCATCCTCCCGCTCGAGTGCTACGTGCCCGGCGCCCCGAACGGCGGCAACACCTGCGGGCGCGGGGCGTTCGGGGTCGCCGACCCGCGGACGCTCGCGTTCCGCTACCTCGTCCCGCTCGACCCCGCCGACATCGCGAAGGCGATGTGGGCCGAGGTCGGGCCCGGCGGCCGGCTCGTGTGGACCTCGAGCGGCCGCGATCTCCTCGCCTACCGCACGCGCGAGATCCGCCCGGGCAGGACCGCGCCGTTGCGGCCCGTGCGGCGCCTACGGGGCGCGGTCCCGCCCAGCGGCGTCACGGGCGCGACCGTCGAGGGGCGCCGGCTGCTGCTCGCCGGCCAGTTGAGCGCCGAGCGGCTGCAGGTCTGGTCGGTCGACCTTCGAATCGGTGCGCGCCGCCTCGAGCTCGAGGTCACGGGGATCGCGGCCGAGTCCGAGGGCCTCGATCTCGTCGGCGGCCGGCTGAGCTGGATGCTCTCGCCGTTCGCGCCCGACGGGCGCCCGCCGACCTTCGGGACCGGTCACTCCGAGCTGCTGACGTTCTCCAGGCGCATCAGCAGGTGCTCGCGTCCGAAGGCCATCCGCCTGCCCGCCGCGTGGAAGCCGAGCTTGTCGAGCACGCGCCGCGAGGCGAGGTTGCCCGGCTCGACGATCGCGGTGACCGCGTCGAGGCCGAGGCCGTCGAACGCCGCGCCGACGCAGGCGCCCGCCGCCTCGGTGCCGAGGCCGCGTCCCCACCACGCCTGCGCGAGCGTGTAGCCGAGCTCGACCTCGGGCCCGACGCCGGCGCTCAGAGCGAGCCCCGCGTCGCCGATGACGGTCGCCGTCGCGCGGTCCTCGACGGCCCAGAAGGCGAAGCCGTGGCGGCGCTGGTGGTCCATGTACGCGCGCACGAGCCCCCGCGTCCCGGCGCGGCCGGTCACCGGGCCCGTGCCGACCCAGCGCATGACCGCGGGATCGGCGTAGACCGCGTGCATCGCGTCGACGTCGTCCGCGCGCAGCGGCCTGATGCGCAGGCGCTCGGTGACGAGCGGGAGCGCGATCCCCGTGCGGGTCATCGCGGCGCCTGGAGCCAGGCGCGCAGCTCGGCGTCGTGCTCGCCGAGCCGCGGCGGTCGGCGTGCGACGCGCGCGGGCGTCGCCCCGAGGCGCAGCGGCGGGCGGACGGTCCGCACGCCCTCGGTCTCGTCGACGGGGTCGAGGCCGAGCTCGTCGGCGAACGCGAAGGCCTCCGCGACGTCGTTGATCGGCCCGGCGGGGACGCCGGCGGCGGTCAGCCGGCGGACCCACTCGGCCGCGGGCGCGGCGGCGAGCGCGGCCTCGAGCGCGGTCGCGAGCTCGTCGCGGTGCTCGAGGCGGCCCGCGTTCGTGGCGAAGCGCTCGTCGGCGGCGAGGTCGGGGCGGGCGAGGACCTCGCACAGGCGCGCGTACAGCGAGTCGTTGCCGACGGCGACCGCGAGCTCGCCGTCGGCGGCGCGCAGCGTCTCGTACGGCGCGATGCTCGGGTGGCGGTTGCCCAGGCGCCCCGGGACGACGCCGGCGTCCAGGTACCCCGAGGCCTGGTTGAGGAGCCCCGCGAGCGCGCTGTCCATGAGCGAGACCTCGACCCGCTGGCCGCTCCCGTCGCGCTCTCGCGCCCGCAGGGCGGCGAGCACTCCCACCGCCGCGTGCAGCCCGCAGACCATGTCGACGAGCGCGGCGCCGACCTTCAGCGGGCGCCCGCCGGGCTCGCCGGTGACGCTCATGAGCCCGCTCATGGCCTGCAGCAGGAGGTCGTACCCGGGCAGCGCGGCCCCGGGCTCGGTCGAGCCGAAGGCGTTGATCGAGCAGAAGACGACGCCGCGGTTGCGCGCGCGGACGGCGTCGAAGCCGAGGCCGAGGCGGTCCATCGTGCCCGGCCGGAAGGACTCGATAACGACGTCGGCGCGCGCGGCGAGCTCGGCCGCGAGGCGCAGGTCGGCGGGATCCTTGAGGTCGAGGACCAGCGAGCGCTTGTTGCGGTTGAGCCCGAGGTAGTACGTCGCGCCCTCGGCCGACCACGGCGGCCCCCACGAGCGCGTGTCGTCGCCCGAGCCGGGACGCTCCACCTTCACGACGTCGGCGCCGAGATCGCCGAGCGTCATCGTGCACAGCGGCCCGGCGAGCACCCGCGAGAAGTCGGCGACGAGCAGGCCATCGAGCGCGGGATCGGCCACGGCGGGGCCAGGGTAGCCTGCACGGCCGGTGCGCACGCTCGTCGTCTCCGACCTGCATCTGGGTGCCCGGACCGACGTCGACGTGCTCCGTCGACCCGCGGGGCTCGAGGCGCTGCTCGGCGCGCTCGAGGGCGTCGATCGTCTCGTCGTCCTCGGCGATCTCCTCGAGCTGCGCCACGGCCCGCTGCGCGACGCGCTCGCCGCCGCCCGGCCGGTCCTGGGCGCCGTCGGCGCGGCGCTCCCGGCCGGCGCCGAGGTCGTGCTCGTGCCCGGCAACCACGACCATCGCCTCGTCGCGCCGTGGCTCGACTGGCGCGAGCGGGCGGGCCACGTCCCGCTGGGCCTCGAGGAGCGTCCGGGGGCGCACGCCTCGGCGGCGACGCGGGCGCTCGAGAAGATGCTCGCGCCTGCGCGCCTCGACGTCGCCTACCCCGGCGTGTGGCTCGCCGACGGGGTCTACGCGCACCACGGCCACTACCTCGACGTCCACGTCACGATCCCCAGCTTCGAGCGACTCGGCGCCGGCCTGATCGGTCGGACGCTCGGCATGCCCGGCCGGGCGGTCCGCACGCCCGACGACCACGAGCTCGTGCTCGCTCCGATGTACGCGTTGCTGGACGCGATCGCGGCCCGCGCCCTCGACGACCGCGGCGGCGAGCGCGCCAACGCGTCGTCGCGCGCGTGGCTGCTCCTGACGGCGGACGGCCGGCGGCCGTGGCGCGCTCGCGCGCTCGCGGGCGCCTTCCCGTTCGCGGTGGCGGCGCTCGAGCGCGCCGGGTTCGGGTCGCTCAGCCCCGACCTCTCCGGTCCGGAGCTGCGGCGCGCCACGCTCGCCGCGATGCGCGCCGTCGTGGCGCGTCTTGGCGTCGACGCGCGCCACGTCATCTTCGGCCACACCCACCGCGCCGGCCCGCTCGAAGGCGACGACGCGTGGGACTGGACGCTGCCGCACGGCCGGCGGCTGCACAACGCGGGCTCGTGGGTCTACGAGACGATGTACCTCGACCGCGGCTGGGGAAGCCCCTACTGGCCTGGGGGCGCGGTGATCCTCGACGACGGCGGCGAGCCGCGCCACGTCCGCCTCCTCGACGGGGTGGACGCGGCGCTGCTCGCCCCGCCTCAGCGCTCGGTCAGGACGACCTCGCGCTCGGGCTCCGCAGGCTCGGGGTCCGGGTCGCCGACGTAGGTCGGGCGCTCAGGGGTCGGCTCGCGGTCGAGCAGCTCGCGCAGCTCGCGGTCGCGCTCGCGGCGCTCCATCTCCTCACGCCACTCCCGGCGGGACCAGCACATGTTCACCCACCTCCGTGGGTCGGGGTCGCTCTCGATGGTCCCACCCTGCGGCGTGGCGTCAAGCGCCCGCGGGCGCCAGGCCCGGTGTGAAGAGCACCGCGTGGCACGTGACGCCGGGCCCGACGCGGAGGTCGAGGACGGCCTCGGTGTGCACGGGGTGCTCGGCGAGCACGTACGCGCCCGGGTGCGCGACGCGCAGCTCGCGGCCGCCGACGACGACGCTGCCCCGCCCGTCGAGGACGGCCCACGCCGCGCCGGCCGCGTAGGGGCCCGACCAGGCGCCGGCCCGGTCGGGGCTCGGGACGACGATCCGGGCCTCCGGGTCGTCCTCGGGATGGACGGGGTCGAGCGGCTCGCGCTCGACCCCGAGGAGCTCCTGGATCGCGCGCTCGGTCTCCGCGTAGCCGCCCTCGCCGAGGTGGACGTCGGCGAGGTGGCCGGCCCGGTCGAAGAGGTAGCGCGCCGGCCAGCCCTCGTTGTCGTAGGCGCGCCAGAGCTGGAAGCCGATGTCGATGCAGACCGGGTGCTCGATCTGCAGGCGCGCGACCGCGTCGCGCACCGCCTGCTCGTCCTCGCCGGGCGGGAAGCCGGGCGAGTGCACGGTGATCACGCGCAGCCCGGCGTCGGCGTAGCGCTCGTGCCAGGCGCGCGCGTACGGAAGGGTGCGTAAACAGCTCGGCCGGCAGA
>DATNGY010000433.1:0-2891 GCA_035605735.1 Solirubrobacteraceae bacterium | reverse complement strand
CGCCGGGCTGCGCTCGGCGCGCCGCCTCGCCGTGGGCGTCGAGCACCTCAACGTCGCCGTGCGCCAGCCGGCGATGCGGCGCGACCTCGCCCGCCGCCTGCGCGACCTCGACGCGCTCGTCGTCCTCACCGACGCCGACCGCGCCGACGCGCGCGCGCTGGTCGGCGACGGCGTCCGCGTCGTCGCGATCCCCAACGCCGCCCCGCCCGTGCGCCCGAGCCCGCCGAGCTCGAGGCGCCGGTCGTCGTCGGCGCCGGCCGCCTGCGCTACCAGAAGGGGTTCGATCGGCTCCTGCGCGCGTTCGCGCCCGTGGCGGCCGCGCACCCCGACTGGAGCCTGCGGATCTTCGGCGAGGGCCAGAAGCGCGCGCACCTCGAGGCGCTCGCGGCAGAGCTCGGGATCGCCGACCGCGTGGCGCTGCCGGGCCGCGTCCGCGACCTGCGCGCCGAGCTCGAGCGGGCCTCGATCTTCGCGCTCTCGTCGCGCTTCGAGGGGCTGCCGATGGTCCTGCTCGAGGCGATGAGCGAGGGCCTCGCGATCGTCAGCTTCGACTGCCGGACGGGCCCGCGCGAGCTGCTCGAGGACGGGCGTGACGGCGTGCTCGTCCCCGACGGCGACGAGGCGGCCCTGAGCCGCGCGCTGCTCGAGCTCGTCGAGGATCGCGAGCGACGCCGGCGCCTCGGCGCCGCCGCCCGCGAGCGCGCCCGCGAGCTCTCGCTCGGCGCCGTCGGAGCGCGCTGGGACGCGCTCCTGGACGAGCTCCTGGCGGCCCGGTCGCCACGCGAACGCTCGGCGCCGGCGGGCGCGGGAGCGCGGGTAAGCTCGGGCCATGACCACGGCAACGGCTGAGCAGGCGATCCTCGACGCGGTCCGGCCACAGCTCTACGTTGGCGGCACGTGGCGCGAGGCGGGCGAGGGCGGGACGATCCCCGTCGAGGACCCGAGCACGGGCGAGACGCTGATCGAGGTCGCCGACGCGACGGTCGACGACGCCAAGGCGGCGCTCGGCGCGGCCCACGAGGCCTTCCAGAGCTTCCGCGACCGCCCCCCGCGCGAGCGCGGGGACATCCTGCGGCGCGCGTTCGACCTGATCACGGAGCGCGCCGACGACCTCGCGCTGCTCATGACGCTCGAGATGGGCAAGCCCGTCGCCGAGTCGAAGGCCGAGATCGCCTACGCCGCGAACTTCTTCCGGTGGTACAGCGAGGAGGCCGTCCGGATCAACGGGCGCTTCACGGTCAACGAGACGGGCCAGGGCCGGGTGCTGACGCTCCGCCAGCCCGTCGGGCCGTGCGTCTTCATCACGCCCTGGAACTTCCCGCTGGCCATGGGCACGCGCAAGATCGGCCCGGCGATCGCCGCGGGCTGCTCGATGGTCGTCAAGCCCGCCAAGCAGACGCCGCTCTCGATGCTGATGCTGGCGCAGATCCTCGAGGAGGCGGGCCTGCCGGGCGGCGTGCTCAACGTCATCACGGCGATGAGCTCCGGGCGCACGATGGAACCGCTCATCCGCGATCCGCGGACGCGCAAGCTCTCGTTCACGGGCTCGACGGAGGTCGGACGCACGCTGATCGAGCAGAGCGCCGAGCAGATCCTGCGCGTCTCGATGGAGCTCGGGGGCAACGCCCCGTTCTTGATCTTCGAGGACGCCGACCTCGACGCCGCCGTCGAGGGAGCGCTCATCGCGAAGATGCGCAACATCGGCGAGGCCTGCACGGCGGCCAACCGCTTCCACGTCGCCGGCGACGTCGCCGGCGACTTCGCCCGGCGGCTCGCCACGAGGATGAGCGAGATGAAGGTCGGCCGCGGCACCGACCCCGACGTCAAGGTCGGGCCGCTGATCGACGACGACCAGCGCGGGAAGGTCGCCGAGCTCGTCGACGACGCGCGCTCCAAGGGCGCCGAGGTCCTGGTCGGCGGCTCGCGCATCGACGGCGCCGGCTACTTCTACGAGCCGACCGTGCTCGCCGACGTGCCCGCGGGCGCGCGGCTGCTCGACGAGGAGATCTTCGGGCCGGTCGCGCCGGTGCGCGGCTTCGCCTCCGAGGACGAGGCGATCGCCGCGGCCAACGACACCGACTTCGGGCTCGTCGCCTACGTCTACACGCAGGACATCGACCGGGCGTTCCGCGTCATCGAGCGCCTCGAGACGGGCATGATCGGCCTCAACCAGGGGATGGTCTCCAACGCCGGCGCGCCCTTCGGAGGCGTCAAGCACTCGGGCTTCGGGCGCGAGGGCGGCCCCGAGGGGCTGCACGAGTACCTGGAGACGAAGTACGTCGCGATGAACGTCCCGTAGGCCGGTTCGGATGCAGCTCGTCGACCTCTCGGCTCCGATCGCCGCGAGCCCGCGCGATCTGCCCGACCTCCTGCGCACCGACATCGAGTTCTCCGACCACGCGGCGGGAGCGGCGACGATCGAGGCGATCTTCGGCGTGCCGCCGCGGCTCCTGCGCGACCGCGAGGGCTGGGCCGTCGAGACGTTCCTGCGCCTGGGGACCCACAACTCGACCCACGTCGACGCGCCCTATCACTACAACTCGCGCATCGGCGGCGAGCCGGCGCAGACGATCGACGAGCTGCCCCTGGAGTGGTTCTTCGCCCCCGGCTTCGTGATCGACGCGACCGCGAAGGCCGACGGCGACCCGGTGACGGCCGCAGACGTCGAGGCCCAGCTGGACTCGAGCGGCCACGACCTGCATCCGCTCGACATCGTCCTCGTGCGCACGGGCCGCGACGCGTTCTACGCAGAGCTCGACTACATGGCCCGCGGCCCCGGCGTCACCGCCGACGCGACGCGCTGGCTCTACGAGCGTGGCGTGCGCGTCATGGGCATCGACGCCTGGGGCTGGGACCGCCCGCTGCACATGCAGGCCCAGGAGGCGCTCGAG
>DATNGY010000432.1:0-3221 GCA_035605735.1 Solirubrobacteraceae bacterium | reverse complement strand
GCGCTGCGCGCGCGCGGCTCGCCGTCCCACGACGGCCTGGCGGCGCGGCTCGCCGACCACCGCGAGGCAAACGGGCGCCTCGAGCTGACGCTCGAGCCCGTGCGCTGGGCGCTGCGCCTCGTCGAGGGCGACGCCTCGCGCTCGGTGGCCGCGCTCTGCGTCACGCGCGACAGCGGCGGGCGCTGGCTTGCCGGCCGGCGGGCGTCGTGGCTGGCGTCGTGGGCCGGGCGCTGGGCGCTCGGGGCGGGCGGGTCGGTCGACGTCGGCGAGAGCCCGGTCGAGACGCTCACGCGCGAGCTCGAGGAGGAATGGTCGGTCGCGCCCGAGCGCATGCGCGGCGAGGCGCTCGTGCGGCTCCCGCACGAGCTCGTCATGTTCGTCGGCCAGGCGTGGCTGGCGCCCGGCGCCGAGGTCGTGCCCGACGCCGAGCACGACGCGTTCGCCTGGTGGCCGCCGGATCCCGGCGACTGGCCGGCCGACGCCGACCCGGCCCTGCGCCGGGTCGCGGAGCTCGTGGGGCGGACGTGAGACCCCACCGTGGGTCCTCCCACAGCGACGCCGCGCGCCCTGCGGGGCAGTTCGCCGGGAGCGTCTCCTTCCCGACGCTCAAGCGCCTCTCGTTCACGCACTCGGCGATCTACCTGACGCTGCTCGTCGTCTGGATCGTGCCAGGACTGCACACGGCCGAGTTCGTCTTCGGCCTCGCTCACGGGCTCGGCTGGATCGCCATGTGCATCCTGAGCATCGCCGCCCTGCGCGCGCGCGTGATCCCGCTGCGCCTGGCCGTCGCGGTCGCCGTCGTCGGAGCGGTCGGGCCCTTCGTGGGGTCCTACGAGTTCGCGCGCGAGGACCGGCGCCGCCGGGCGGCAGCCGCCTGACGCGATCGGCTAACCGGCCCTAACCGCCTTCGGTCGGGGCGCGCGGTACAGTCAGATGACCAGAGCGATGGCGGTCACGACAACAGTGCAGGTCACCCTGCCCGGGATGGGCGAGTCGGTGACCGAAGGCACGATCCTCGAGTGGCACAAGGGCGAGGGCGACAGCGTCGAGGCCGACGAGGTCCTCGTCGAGGTCTCGACCGACAAGGTCGACGCCGAGGTCCCCGCCCCCGCCTCGGGCACCGTCGTCCGCATCCTCGCCGCCGAGGGCGAGACGGTGTCGGTCGGCGCCGTGCTCGCCGAGATCGCGCTGGGCAACGGCGCCGGCCCGGCCGCCGCCGAGGACGAGGCGGAGAGGGCCGAGGCGCCGGAGGCCGCGGAGGAGGAGCGGATCGTCGACGTCGTCACGCCCGCCGGCGGCGAGTCGGTGAGCGAGGGCACGATCCTCGAGTGGGCCGTCGGGGTCGGCGACGCCGTGAAGGACGGCCAGACCGTCGTCGAGATCTCGACCGACAAGGTCGACATGGAGCTGCCCGCCCCGGCCGAGGGGACGATCACGGAGATCCTCGCGCAGGAGGGCGAGACCGTCTCCGTCGGGCAGGTCATCGCGCGGATCCGCGCGGGCGCCGCCGCGCCGGCGCCGTCCACGCCCGCGGCCGGCAACGGCGCCCCCGCGAAGGCGCCGCCGGCCGCGCCCGAGAAGGTCTCGCCGGTCGCCGCGCGCGTGGCCGCCGCCGAGGGCATCGACCTGAGCGGAGTCACCGGCACCGGGCCCGGGGGCCGGATCACGAAGGCCGACGTCCTCGACGCGGGCAACGGCGCCGCCGCCGAGACCGCGCCCGCGGCGCAGGGGACGCGCACGCTCCTGAAGGGCGGCGCGGCGATGCTCGCCCGCTACATGGACGAGAGCCGCGCGATCCCGACCGCGACCTCGTTCAGGACGCTCACGGTCACGACGATGGACGGCCGCCGCCGGCAGCTCAAGGAGGCCGGAGAGAAGGTCTCGTTCACCCACCTCATCGCCTACGCGATCGCCCAGGCCACGCAGCACGACATGCCGGTCATGACGCACCACTTCGAGCAGGACGACGGCCGCTCCTACCGCGTCGACGACGGCGCCGTGAACCTCGGCATCGCCGTCGACGTCGAGAAGAGCGACGGCTCGCGGACGCTCATGGTCCCGGTCATCCGCGACGCCGGCCGTCTCGCCTTCGCCGACTTCAAGGCCGCCTTCGACGCGCTGATCGAGAAGGCGCGCACGAACGCGCTCGCGGCCGACGACCTCGCCGGCGCGAACCTCAGCCTGACCAACCCGGGCGGGATCGGCACGATTGCCTCGGTGCCGCGGCTGATGACCGGCCAGGGCACGATCGTCGCCACCGGCTCGATCGGCTACCCGCCGGGCCTGCAGGGCCTCGGCGCGACCCTGGGCGCCGAGAAGGTCATGACCATGACCTCGACCTACGACCACCGCGTCATCCAGGGCGCGGAGTCGGGGCGCTTCCTGCAGGTCGTCGAGGCGTATCTCCAGGGCGAGCAGGGCTTCTACGACGGCGTCTTCGCCTCGCTCGGCGTAGAGCTCGGCCCCGCCCCCGCCCCACCCGCGCCCGCCGCGGCCGCCACCGTCGCGCGCGAGGCGCCGCCGGCGCCCGCGCCGGGCGAGGTCGACGAGACGCTCCTCCAGGCCGTCCAGGCCGCGACTTCGCTGCTCAAGGCCCATCGCACGCACGGCCACCTCGCCGCCCGGCTGGACCCGCTGGGCAGCGAGCCCGAGGGCGATCCCGCCCTCGACCCCGTTCCGCTCGGCCTCACGCCGGAGATCATGCACCGGATCCCGGCCCGGATCCTGCGCATGTACGTGCCGGGTGCGACGCTCGCCGACGCCCTCCCGCACCTCCGCGAGACCTATTGCGGGACGATCGCCTACGAGATCGAGCACATCGCGAGCCATCGCCAGCGGATGTGGCTGCGCGAGCGCATCGAGTCGGGCGAGTTCCGCAAGCCGCTCACGAACGACGAGCAGCGCGCGCTGCTCAAGCGCCTCGTCGAGGTCGACGCGTTCGAGCGCTTCATGCACAAGGCCTACCTCGGACAGAAGCAGTTCTCGGTCGAGGGCCTCGACATGACCGTGCCGATGCTCGACGAGATGATCCAGCTCGCCGCCGCACACGGCGCGCGCGAGGTCGTCGTCGGGATGGCGCATCGCGGCCGCCTCAACGTGCTCGCCCACAACCTCGGGCGGCCCTACTCCACGATCTTCGCCGAGT
This sequence comes from Solirubrobacteraceae bacterium, assembly GCA_035605735.1. Taxonomy (GTDB): domain Bacteria; phylum Actinomycetota; class Thermoleophilia; order Solirubrobacterales; family Solirubrobacteraceae; genus JAOPZW01. The sequence goes on along the minus strand of DATNGY010000432.1, from coordinate 76 downwards.
TCGAGGGCGCCTCGACGCTCGAGGCCGTCACCTCGCTGCCCCAGGGCGGGACCGGCGACGTGAAGTACCACCACGG
>DATNGY010000431.1:0-3565 GCA_035605735.1 Solirubrobacteraceae bacterium | reverse complement strand
CCTCAAGGCCGCGTTCGGGCAGCACGTCGTGGCCAGCGAGATCCCGATCGGCTCCGAGCACGACATCCGCGGCGTCATCGACCTCATCGACATGAAGGCGTGGGAGTACGAGGGCGAGGGCCGGGAAGGAGCGCGCGAGATCCCGATCCCCGACGAGCTCGCAGACCAGGCCCAGGAGTACCGCGAGAAGCTCATGGACGAGGTCGCCGAGCTCTCCGAGGCGCTCATGGAGCGCTACCTGGAGGGCGAGGAGATCTCCCACGACGAGATCGTCACCGCGCTCAAGGACGGCACGAACCACGGCGACCTGTTCCCGGTCGTCTGCGGCGTGGCCACGCGCAACCTCGGCACGAACCGGCTGCTCGACGCGATCGTCGAGGACCTCCCGTCGCCCGTGAAGCACGGGGCGCTGGAGCTCCCCGAGGTCACGCTCGAGCCCGACCCGGACGCCGAGCTCTTCGCCTACGTCTTCAAGACGAAGGCCGACCCGTTCGCCGGGCGCATCAACTTCTTCCGGGTCTACCAGGGCGTCATGCGGCCAGACACGCAGGTGCTGAACACGCGCACTCACACGAAGGAGCGCGTCGGCACGCTCATCGTCCCCGAGGGCAAGGAGCAGGGCCACGCCGACGCCTTCGGGCCGGGCGACATCGGGGCGGTGGCCAAGCTCAAGGAGACGCGGGCCGGCGACTGGCTGGCCGCGCGCGACGAGCCGATCGCCATGCCGGCGGTCAAGCTGCCCCAGCCCGTCATGGCCTTCGCCATCGAGCCCAAGGCCAAGGGCGACGAGGACAAGGTCTTCACGTCGCTGCGGCGGCTGCAAGAGGAGGACCCGACGATCGACCTGCACCGCGATCAGCAGACGGGCGACCAGATCGTCGCCGGCCTGTCGCAGGTGCACGTCGAGGTCGTCGTGGACCGGATGCGGTCGCGCTTCGGGGCCGAGGTGACGCTGAAGCCGCCGCGCGTGCCGTACCAGGAGACGATCCGCGCGCCGGCCAAGGCGCACGGGCGCCACAAGAAGCAGACGGGCGGCCGCGGCCAGTTCGGCGACTGCCACATCGAGATCGCGCCGCTCGAGAACGGCGCCGACTTCGAGTTCGACAACGCGATCAAGGGCGGCGTGATCCCGACCGGGTTCATCCCGGCCGTCGAGAAGGGCTGCCTGGAGGCGATGCAGCACGGGGTCGTCGCCGGCTTCCCCGTCAAGGGCGTCCGCGTCCGGCTCTACGACGGCTCCTACCACACGGTCGACTCGAGCGAGATGGCCTTCAAGACCGCCGGCGCGCAGGCCATGCGCCAGGCCCTGCAGGACGCGGGTCCGGTGCTGCTCGAGCCGATCATGCTCGTGACGCTCAGCGTCCCCGAGGAGAGCGTCGGGGACGTCATCGGCGACCTCAACTCGCGCCGCGGCCGCCCCCTGGGGATGGAGCCGGTGGCGGGGATGACCGAGATCAAGGCCGAGGTGCCGATGGCCGAGATGCTGTCCTACGCCCCCGACCTGCGCTCGCTGACCGCCGGCCAGGGCGACTACACGATGGAGTTCGTGCGCTACGAGGAGCTGCCGAGCCACCTCGCCCAGAAGGTCGTCGCAGCGGCGCGCAGCGAGGAGGACGAGACCTGACGACCTGATCCGGCGGGCGGACGTGCGGTACGCTCGGCCCCGTTGACTCGCAAGTCCATCACGACGAACGGCCCGGTCGTCGCCTGCGACGTCTGCGGGCGCACGCTGCTGCGCGGCGAGCATCCCGAGGTCTTCATCCACGGCGGGACGCGGCGCAGCGTCTGCGACCTCTGCACGCAGCGCGCCGCGCACGAGGGGTGGATCCGCGAGGGCCTCGACGACGCGACCGTGCGCTCCGGAGACGGCGCGGGACGCTCGCGCTCGCTGTTCGCGCGCCTGCGTCAGCGCCGCGCCGACGCCGCGCGCGCCGCCGCGGCCGGGGCGCCGGCGACCGAGGACGCGCAGCCGGTTGCGGTCGCGGCGCCGGAGCCGCCGCTGCCGGAGCCGGTCCACCACGAGCAGCGCTCGGTTCACGCCGTGCCGACGAACGCCGACCTGAAGATGGCGCGCGCGCTCGAGATCTTCAACGGCTCCGCCCATCCGCGCACGGTGGCGGGGGTCGCCCGGTCGCTCGGCGCGCCGATCGTCGCCGTGCGCCCCTCGGCGACCGAGGGGAGCGTCGTCACGATCGCGGTCGCCTGGGAGCTCAGCTGGTACCGCTACGAGGTCGACCTCGCCGACGAGGCGGCGGGGCCGCGCGTCGTCGGGCAGGGAACCGAGCTCGCCGAGCTCGACGCGACCGACCAGGTGCCCAACGCCGCCGCCGACGAGCGCGGCGTGCTCGAGCTCGCCGTAGCGCATGCCTGAGGTGGCCCGGTGATCTACAGCGTGGTGCCGGCCGAGCTCGCGCCCGAGCTCCTCGACCGCCTCGTCGCGTACTACGAGGGCGATCCCAACGTCAAGGTCATCGTCGACCGCCGGCGCGGGGAGCGGCGGGCGCGCGGGCCGGTCGGCCCCGGAGGCGAGCGCCGCGAGCGCCGCGACCGCCGCCGGGCGCGCGTGCCGGGCGAGTTCCCGCCCATCGCGCACCGCGCTTGAAGGTCGTAGTCCACGTCGACGGTGGCGCCCGGGGCAACCCGGGGCCGGCGGCCGCCGCGGCCGTCGTCTCCACGCCCGCGGGCGACGTCCTCGACGAGGCGCACGAGCTGCTGGGCGTCGCGACGAACAACGTCGCCGAGTACCGCGGGCTGCTGCTGGGCCTGGCGCGCGCGGGTGCGCTCGGGGCCGACGAGGTCGAGGTCGTCAACGACTCCGAGCTCGTCGCCAAGCAGGTCAACGGCCTCTACAAGGTCAAGCACCCCGACCTGCGTCCGCTGCACGTCGAGGCGCTCGACGCCCTCGCGCGCTTCGGGCGCTGGAGCGTGCGCAGCGTGCCACGGGCCCAGAACGCCGCGGCCGACGCGCTCGTCAACCAAGCGCTCGACGCGTCCGTGCGTTTGTAGATTGCTGTCGACGTGCGCCGGCGTCGCCGCCCCATGTTCGCCTCGGCGCCCGCGCGGCGCGGCCCGCGCTGGATCGAGCCCGGCCTGGGCCGCCGCCGGCGCCGGCGGCGACGCGCGTGGCCGATCCTGCTGGCGCTCGTCGTCGTCGCCGGGGCGGGCGCGCTCGCCTACGTGCTCGTCGTCCGCTCGCGCGACGCGGACCGCGAGCGCGACGCGGCCCAGCGCTACGCCCGCGCCTGGGCCGCGCGCGACCCCGCGCAGATGTGGGCGCAGCTCGACGCGCGCTCGAAGGCGCAGTTCCCGCGCGCGCGCTTCGCGGCGCTCGTCGCCCGGGCCGACCGCGAGGCCACGGTCCGGGCCATCCGCGTCGGCGCCGTCGACGGCCCGCACGGTGGGAACGTCGCGCTCCCGGTCACCGTGCGAACGAAGCTCTTCGGGCCCCTGCGCGGATCCGTCGCGGTCGCGGTCGGTGTCGAGGACGGCCGCGGCGTCGTGCGCTGGACGCCCGGCGACCGGCTCCCCGGGCTCCGCGACGCCGAGGCGGTGCGCCGGCGCGTCG
>DATNGY010000430.1:0-7656 GCA_035605735.1 Solirubrobacteraceae bacterium | reverse complement strand
GCTGGGTCGCGTGCGACCGCGGCGCGCGGCTGGCCCGCCTGCGCGAGGACGTCGAGCGCGCCCAGCGCTGGCAGGCGGCGGCCGACGAGATCCACGAGGACGTGTGCGCCAACGCGCTCGACGACCGCGGCGTCTTCTGCCAGCACTACGACACGGCCGCGCTCGACGCCTCGTGCCTGTTGCTGCCGCTCGTGCGCTTCCTCCCGCCCGACGACCCGCGGATCGTCGCGACGATCAACGCGATCGCCGACGAGCTCATGGCCGGCGGCCTGGTCCTGCGCTACCGCGTGCAGGAGACCGACGACGGCCTCTCCGGCGAGGAGGGCACGTTCGCGATCTGCTCGTTCTGGCTCGTCAGCGCGCTCGCCGAGATCGGCGAGCACGACCGGGCGCGGGCCCTGTGCGAGCGGATGCTCGGCTACGCCTCTCCGCTCAACCTCTACGCGGAGGAGATCGACTCGCGCTCGGGCCGCCACCTCGGCAACTTCCCGCAGGCCTTCACACACCTCGCGCTGATCAACGCCGTCATGCACGTCATCCGCGCCGACCACGCGCTCACGACCGCGCAGGCCGCGCTCGAGGAGGACATGATCCCGGTCGAGCCGGCATGACCGAGCAGGCGATCGTCACCCGCTGCGCCGACCTCGACGCCGCCGCCGAGCGCGCGGCGGAGGTGCTGGCGACCGCGATCGACGCGGCGCGCACGGTCCGCGGCGCCGCTCACGTCGCGCTCTCGGGCGGCTCGAACGTGCCCCCGGCGCTCGAGCGCCTCGGTCCGAAGCTGCCCGAGTGGAGCGACGTTCACCTGTGGTACGGGGACGAGCGCGTCGTCCCGCTCGACGACGAGGAGTCCACGCATCGCCTCTGCACCCAGTACCTCGACGCGCCGGGCGCGACGTGGCATCCGGTGCCGACGGCGCTCGGGGCCCATAAGGCGGCCGCCGCCTATGCGAGCGAGCTCGACGGCACCGTTCTCGACGTGGCGCTCAACGGCCTCGGGCCCGACGGCCACACCGCCTCGCTCTTCCCGAACCATCCCGCGCTGCGGGCCGAGGGCATCTGCGTCGCGGTGCTCGACTCGCCCAAGCCGCCGTCCGAGCGCGTCACGCTCACGCTCGGCAAGCTCAACGAGACGCGGCGCCTGCTGCTGCTCGTCACCGGCGACAGCAAGGTCGACGCGCTCGCGCGCGTCCTCGAGCCCCCCGACCCCGCCGTGCCCGCCTCGCTGCTCGACCGGTCGCGCGTGGAGATCATCGCCGACGAGGCCGCGCTGCGTGGCTGAGCAGCCGACCCAGGAGGTCTGGCTCATCCGCCACGCCGAGACCGAGTGGTCGCGCGACGGGAGGCACACCGGCGTCACCGACGTGTCGCTCACGGACGAGGGGCGCGAGGCCGCGCGCGCCCTCGGCGATCGCGTCGGGGACCGGCGCTTCGCGCTCGTCCTCACGAGCCCGCTCGAGCGCGCGCGGGAGACCGCGGCGCTCGCGGGCCTCGGCCGGGGCGCGCAGATCCGCGACGACCTCCTCGAGTGGAACTACGGCGAGTACGAGGGCGTCACGACCGCCGAGATCCGCGAGACGCGCCCCGGTTGGTACCTCTGGACCGACGGCGCCCCGGGCGGCGAGTCGCCCGCCGAGGTCAGCGCGCGCTGCGACCGGGTGATCGAGGAGGTCCTCCGGGTCGAGGGCGACGTCGCGCTCGTCGCCCACGGCCACATCCTGCGGGCCCTGGGGGCCCGCTGGGTCGAGGAGGAGGTCGAGTTCGGTGGGCGACTGTACCTGGGCACCGGGACGCTCTCGGTGCTCGGCTGGGAGCGCGAGGTGCGCGTCGTGCGCAGCTGGAACGCGGTCTAGCGGGCCGGGTACCGACGCCGGGGCATGGCCGACTCGTCACCCGCAGCGATCCCAATCTTCGACGGCCACAACGACGCCCTCACGCGAGAGGACGGCGCGGCGTTCGCGAGCGGACGCGCGGGCGGCCACCTCGACCTGAGGCGAGCGCGGGCGGGCGGCCTGGCCGGCGGCATCTTCGCCGTCTTCACCGCCTCGCCGGACGCCGACCCCGCGCCGGGCCCGCGCGACGACGGCGGCCACGAGGTCGCGCCGGCGGCGCCGATCGGGCCCGATGTCGCGGCGCCCGCCGCGACCCGCGCGGCCGGCCGCCTCCTCGCGCTGGAGCGCGCCGGACACGTCCGCGTGATGCGGGCGGCCGGCGACCTCGACGCCGCGCTCGCGCACGGCGTCCTCGCGGCGGTGCTGCACCTCGAGGGAGCCGAGGCGATCGATCCGGGGCTCGAGGCGCTCGAGCTGTGGCACGCTGCGGGCCTGCGGTCGCTCGGGCCGGTCTGGAGCCGCGAGAACGCGTTCGGGCACGGGGTGCCGTTCGCGTTCCCCGCGTCGCCGGACACCGGTCCCGGGCTGACCGCGGCGGGCCGCGCCCTCGTGCGACGCTGCGCCGAGCTCGGCATCGCCGTCGATCTCAGCCACCTCAACGAGGCCGGCTTCTGGGACGTCGCCCGGCTCGATTGCGCGCCCCTGGTCGCCTCGCACTCGGCCGTGCACGCGCTCTCGCCCCAGACCCGCAACCTCACCGACGCCCAGCTCGACGCGATCGGCGCCTCCGGCGGCGTGGTCGGCATCGTGTTCGCGGTCAAGTTCCTGCGCGCCGACGGCGCGGATGACGCCGACACGCCGCTGGCCACGCTCGCCGAGCACGCGCGCTACGTCGCCGAGCGCATCGGGCCCGAGCACGTCGCGCTGGGCTCGGACTTCGACGGCGCGACGATCCCCGCCGAGCTCGGCGACGCGAGCGGCCTACCGCGCGTGCTCGACGCCCTCCGCGTCGCCGGCTTCGACGAGCGCGAGCTGCGCGCGATCGCATGGGACAACTGGCGCCGGGTGCTCGAGCGCGCGTGGACCGGCTAGGCCCGCGCGCTGGTGGCGGTGGCGCGGGCGCTGAGATCGAGGTTCGGCACCCATGCGGTGCATCATCTCGATCTCACGCGGCCCTACGCCGGCAGCGCGCAGAGGCGCGGCGCGACGTTGAACCGGCGGGCGTCGATCCAGCCTGCTGCAGTGACGCGCGGCCGTTGATCATCCTCGGTGGTGACCCGGCTCGGAGCCAGCGCCCCGCACTTGCGCGTCAGGACGGTCCCCGCAAGCGCCGGTAAGCGCGCGTGGTGCAGACGTAGGACACGTCGATCGTGTCGTGGCCGGACGCGCCGAGGGAGGTGCCGAGGAGGAGGCGGACGTCGTCGAGCACGCGGTCGCGCTCGACGCTCGGCCGCGTGCTTACGGCGCTGTACGTGCGCGTCAGATCCACGAGCCCGTCTGCGGTGAGCGTCTGCTGCCATGCGACGTCCGTGCGCCGGCCGGCGGCGAACCCCGGCAGGACCGGGGGGTCCGGGAAGCGGGTGATGCCGGCGTCGCTCCCGATCAGGCGCTCGAGCTCGGCGATCCAGGGCACGCGATCGTCGTGGAGGTTCCACAGCATGGCGAGCGTGCCGCCGCGGGCGAGCACGCGGAGGGCCTCGCCGGCGGCCCGCTCGCGATCCGCCCAGTGCCAGCTCTGCCCGAACAGCACCGCGTCGACCTCGCCGTCCGCGAGCGGCAGGGCCTCCGCGGCGCCGGCGCGCACGTCGGCCTCGGGACGCCGAGCGACCAGCACCTCGCGCATCGCCGCATCGGGCTCGACCGCGATGACAGCGAGCCCGCGCGCAAGCAGTGCCGAGGTGAGCCTGCCCGTTCCCGCTCCCACGTCGGCGACGCGCCGGGCGCCGAGGGGAAGGATCGCGTCGAGCGACTCCGGTGGGTACTCGGGACGCAGGCGGTCGTAGAGCTCGGCCTGCGATCCGAATGACCGGGCCCGATCGGAAGCATCGGTCACGGCGCCCATTCTGTACCGGGGGATGCCGGGCGTGGCGAGCTGCACATCGACACCGGCCTGGTCACGCGGCTGATCGCCGCGCAGTTCCCGCGCTGGGCGCACCTCCCGGTCCGGCACGCCGGACCTCGCCGGGCGGCGGAAGACCGGACGTCACGCCGTCACGATCTGCGGGCGCAGCGGCGCGAGCGCCTCGCCGATCGTCTCGATCGTCGTCGCCGGCACCCCGAGGCCGGCGAGCACGGCGACGAGATGCGCGACGACGCGCTCGAAGGCCGCGTCGGTGATGGCGAGCCGCGCGTGCGCGGCGTGCATGTCGCGTCCGGCGTAGAGCTGCGGGCCACCCAGCGCGCCGGCGACGAATGCGCGCATGTGCGCCTTCTGGCGCGTCATGTCGGTGCCCTCGAAGTACGGCGCGAGCTCGCCGTCGTCCAGTACTCGGGCATAGAGGTCGTCGACGGTCGCGGCCACCGCGGGCCTGCCGCCGACTTCGTCGTAGATGGATGCCATGCGAGCACAGACGCGCCGCGCGAGACTTCGTTCCCGCGCTTTCGCGGCTTCGGTCCAGCCACGCCCGCTGGACCGCGCACGGCGGCGCGGGTACCGTCCGCGACCGCCTTGAGTGCTCAAGCGGCGATGCTCGAGATCCCCACCCCGCACGGTCCCGCGCGCGTCCACCTCGATCCCGGCGACGCGCCGCCGACCGCGCTCGTGCTGGGGCACGGCGCCAACGGAGGGGTCGAGGCGCGCGACCTCGCGGCCGCGGCCGCCGCCGCTCGTGCGGCGGGAGTCGTGGTCGCGCTCGTCGAGCAGCCCTACCGCGTGGCCGGGCGCCGCTCGCCGGCGCCGGCCCGCCAGCTCGACGCGGCCTGGACCGCCGTGGTGGAGCACCTGCTCGACGGCCCGCTGCGTGACTCGGCCCTGCTCGCCGGCGGCCGGTCGTCGGGCGCCCGGGTCGCGTGCCGGACCGCGGCGGCGACCGGCGCCGCCGGCGTCCTGTGCCTCGCCTTCCCGCTCCACGCGCCGGGGCGACCGCAGGCGACGCGCCTGGACGAGCTCGACGCCGTCGCGGTCCCGACCCTGGTCGTCCAGGGCGAGCGCGACCCGTTCGGCATGCCGCCGCCCGGGCCGCGCCGCGAGGTCGCCGTGGTCGCCGGGAACCACAGCCTGCGGGCGGATCTCGACGCGGTGACCGAGGCGGTCGGGCGCTGGCTCAGCGCCGGCGCGTGGTCGGCCCGAGCCCCGGGTCGGTGAGGCTGCCGCCGCGCGAGCGGCGCATGAGGTAGACGATGAGCGTCGCGAAGGCCACCGAGACGACGATCCCGGCGCCGTTGCGGCCACCGGAGATCGCGTAGACGACGAGGCCGCCGACGAACGAGCCGGCGAGGCCGATCGCAATCGTCATCGGGATGCTCATCGGGTCGGGACCCGGCAGCGCGAGCCGCGCCAGGGCGCCGACGATCAGGCCCGAGAGCGCGAGGAGGATGAGGTAGAGCAGCAGGCCCATGGTCAGACTCAGGGTACTCGGCCGTCCCGCAACGACGACCGGCCCGCCGTGGGGCGGGCCGGTCCGGGGGGCTGCGGGGGTCTCAGGCGCCCGCGGGCTCGGGAACGGTCTCGTGCCCGCCGACGCGCGGCAGCCAGCGCAGGCGCTTGGGCAGGTACCAGTTCCAGTCGCCCAGGAGCTTCATCGTCGCCGGCAGGAGCACGGCCCGGACGATCGTCGCGTCGATGAGGATGGCGACCGAGAGGCCGACTCCCATCTGCTTGAAGTCCAGCGCGCTCAGCGTCGCGAAGATCGCGAACACGCCGACCATGACGACCGCGGCGCTCGTGACCGTCGAGGCCGTCGCCTTGATTCCGTGGGCGACCGCGTCCTCGGTCTTCATGCCCCTGTCGAACGCCTCGCGGATCCGGCTGAGGATGAACACGTGGTAATCCATCGAGAGCCCGAAGAGGATCACGAAGAGGAACAGCGGCAGCCAGCTCACCACCCCGCCGTTGGAGTGGAAGCCCAGCGCCTTCTCGAGGTGGCCGTCCTGGAAGACCCAGACGAGCACGCCGTAGGCGGCGCCGACGGAGAGCAGGTTCAGCACGATCGCCTTGATCGGGATCACGATCGAGCGGAACGTCACCAGGAGCAGGATGAAGGCGAGCGACAGCACGAAGGCGAACACGATCGGGGCGTGGGCCTTCATGAGGTCGTTGAAGTCCTTCGTGCCCGCGGCGATGCCGGTCACGTAGGCGTGCTTGACGCCCGGCGCCGAGCCGACCGTGTCCTGGACGATCCCGCCGCGCAGGGCGGCGAGCGCGTCCGCGGACGCGGCGTCGGTGCCGTCGCCCTTCATCGGGATGTCGATCGTGGCGACGTGCCGGTCGGGGCTGACCGTGACGTCGAGCGGCCCGTTCATCGTCTTCGTGGCGAAGGCGCGGGAGCCGAGCTCCTTGGTGGCGGCCGCGATCTGCGGCGTCGTCACGTCGTTGCCCTCGATCGCCACCACGGCCGGGATCTGCCCGCCCGGGAACGCGGCCTGCATGCGGTCGTAGACCTTCATGACCTCGAGCTTGCGCGGCAGGTCGTTGGTGCCGGTCAGCACGGTGTGCATGCCGAACGCCGGCGAGGCGAGGAGCACGAGCACCGCGGTGGCCGCGATCGCCGACAGCGCCGGGCGCCGCAGGACCTTCGAGAGCACCCAGCCCCACGCGCGGCTCTCGCCGTTCGCTGCGATCGTGCGCCGGCCCAGGAACGGGATCCGGCCCTTCTCGACGCGGTCGCCGAGCCACGCCAGGACCGCGGGCACGACGGTGACCGAGCCGATCATCGCGACGGCGACGACCATGATCGCGCCGACGCCGAGCGCGGTGAACGTCTGACCGCCGGCGAAGAACATGCCCGCCATCGCGACCATGACCGTGAAGCCCGAGACGAGGATCGCGCGTCCGGACGTCGCCGCCGCGGTGTGGATCGCCTCGAGCTTGCTCGCGCCGCGCGCCTTCTCCTCGCGCTCGCGGCGCAGGTAGAAGAGCGTGTAGTCGACGCCGACCGCCAGGCCGACGAGGAGCACGACCGAGCTGACCGTGTCGTCCATCGGGATGAAGTGGCTCGGGATCGCGACGAGCCCGAGCGTGGCCATGACCGCGGTCAGGCCGAGCAGCAGCGGCACGCCGGCCGCCACGAGCGAGCCGAAGGCGATCACGAGGATGACCAGCGTGATCGGCAGCGACAGCGTCTCGGCCTTCTTGAAGTCGTCGCTGAAGGACTTGTCGATCGCCTTGTTGGCGCTCGCGTCGCCGAACTGGCCGACGAAGACCTTCGGGTTGTCGGCCTTGACCTTGTTGATCGCGGTCTCGAACGGGTCGACGCGAGCCTGCGTCTGGTCGTCGTCGCCCGAGATCTTGAAGTCCACGCGCACCGAGCGCCCGTCCTTGGAGATCTGGCCCGCGTTGCCCTTGGCGAACGGGGACTGAACGTCCTTGACGAACCGCTGGTGCGAGACGCCGGCGACGGTCTGGTCCACCGCGCGGCGCACGGCGGCGTCGCTGGCATGGCCGCCCTTCGGCGCCTGGATCAGGACGCTCTCGGAGGCGTCCTTGGGGAAGTGGCCGTCGATGGCCTTCTCGGCGCGGCCGGAGTCGCCGATGTAGTCGTTGTTGTTCGACGGCTTCTTCATGCCGACGACGTTGCCGATCGCGAAAGCGATCGCGACGAACGCAAGCCAGCCCCAGATGGCCTTCTTGCGGTTGCGGGCGCTCCAGCGGCCCATGCGGGCCGCG
>DATNGY010000429.1:0-7176 GCA_035605735.1 Solirubrobacteraceae bacterium | reverse complement strand
CCCGGGCAGACCGCGTTGACGAGGATCCCGGACCCGCGCAGCTCGGCGGCGAGCACGCGGGTGATCGCGTTCAGCGCGGCCTTCGAGACGTTGTAGGCGGGCATCGACGCGTCCATCGAGGCGAGCGAGCCGGCCCCGCTCGAGACGTTGACGATCCGCCCCGAGCCCCGCTCGCGCATGAGCGGGATCGCGGCCTGCGCGACGCGCCAGGCGCCGAGCGCGTTGACCTGCCAGGCCTGCTCGGCGACGTCGAGGTCGAGTTCGGACGGCCGGCCCCCGGGATAGATCCCGGCGTTGTTGACGACGACGTCGAGGCGGCCCTCGGCCGCCTCCACCGCCGGGCCGACGGTCGCGGAATCGGCGACGTCGAGCACGACCGCGCGCGCGTCGTGGCCCGCGCGGCGCAGCGCCTCCGCCGCCTCCTCGCCGCGCGCGCGGTCGCGCGCCCCCGCGAGGACGCGGAAGCCGCGCTCGCCGAGGCCGCGCGCGACCTCGAGCCCGATCCCGCGGTTGGCGCCGGTGACGAGCGCGGTCCTCACGACGCTCCGTCGAGCACGCCGGGCAGCAAGCGCTCGGGCATCTCGAGGCCCGTGGTCGCGCCCTCGACGTCGAAGCGCAGCGAGCCCCTCGACGAGCGTCGACTTGCCGCTGCCGTTGTCGCCGACCAGGTACGTGACCGGTGCGTCGAGGCGGGCAGCGCGCGGACCGCCGGGAAGTCGAATGGGAAGCCGGCCGGCGGGTCGCAGTCGGCATCGGGGCGCACGCGCGCGCCCAGCACGTAGGGACCAGGTCCGAACGCACGCGGGGCGGGGCGGCGGCGGCGCACGGCCGTCGAGGCTAGTGGGTCTCCTCGGGTTGGGTGCCCGAGAGAGCGCCGGTGGCCTGCGCGCGGATGATTGCGTCGAGTTGCGCCCCGAACAGAAACGACGTGGTCGACAGGTAGAGGTAGGCCATCACGACGATCACCGCGGCCAGACCTCCGAACGCTGACTCATACGATGCGATCTTCGTCAGATAGACGTAGAACACGAGCGACACGATCACCCACAACGCGATCACGATCGCCGCGCCGAGGCTGACCCAGGGCAGCGGCTGAGCTCTCGCCGGCGCGTGGCGGACCAGCAGGCCGACGGCGACGAACAGGAGGCTCGTGGCCAGCGCCCAGCGGACGATGAACGCGAACACGCCCCACGCCGCGCCCGGATGTGCCACCGAGACGAACGGCGCGAGCAGAATGCAGATCGCGGCCAGGATGAAGCACGCCCCGACCGCGATCGAGAGCGCGAACGAGATCGAGTAACGCTTGAGGACGGGTCGCTCGGTCGGCGCCCCGTAGATCCGACCGAGCACGCGCATCACCGCGCGCACCGCCCCGGACACCTGCCACAGCGCCAGCCCGCCGCCGACGGTTGCCCACAGCCATTGCCGCTCGGCAAAGACCTGTCGCACCGCGCTTGAGATCACGCTGAACACGGCCGCGGAGACGTTCTGCTGAATCCGGGGCTCCAGGTGATCTCGCCACACGCTGTTGAGATGAAGCAGGCCGGCCACGGCGAGCACGAACAGCACAAACGGCACGATCGCCGTGAGGATCTGAAACGAGATCGCGCTCGAGTACGTGAGCAGGTCGTTTCTCTTGAAGCCGTCCAGGAGCGCCCGTGCCAGCTCGCGCGCGCGGGCCCGCAGTTCCCAACCTCCCGCCCACGATCGAGCCGCCCCGCCAGCCGGCGGATGCGCCGACGCGATGCGCCGCGACGACTTCGGCATCGCTCAACGGTACGCCTGGCCGCAATGGCGCACGCACCGAAGCGGCTATGCTCGAGGATCGGTCCAGCGGAGGGAGAGGCAGGATGAGCGCTACCTTTCTCGTGCTCGCCGTGAGCACCGGCGTCGTCGTGATCGTGATCGCGATCGCGATCGTGCTCGTGGTGCTGTTCGTGACCGCGTCGATCCGGGGCGGACAGAAGCGTGGCGCAGAGCGGCGGGGCGAGGCTCGGCGTGAGGTAGGCGAGGCCCAGGAGCGAACACGGCGGGCAGAGCGCGAGCGCGACGCCGCGCGAGAGGGCGGAGAGGGCCCCAACCCTGCCCAGTAGCGCTCCTCAGTCGGCCATTACGGCGCGCAAGCTGGGGTAGAGCCTCCGGAACCGTGGCCGGATCCCGGCGTAGCGCTCGACCCACTCGGCGCGCGGCTCGACGACGCGCGTGACGCGCACGCAGCGCGCGACCGCCTCGCGCGCGTCGGCGAAGGCGCCGGCGGCCACGCCGCCGAGCAGCGCCGCGCCGAGGGCCGCGCCTTCGTCGACGACGCAGAGCTCGAGCGGGAGGTCGAGCACGGAGGCGACGATCTGCAGCCACAGGTCGCTGCGCGCGCCGCCCCCCGACGCGCGCCCGGCCGCCGGACGCTCGCCGAGCCCGGCGACGAGGTCGAGCGCGTCGCGCAGGCCGAAGGCCACGCCCTCGAGCACCGCCCGCGCGAGCGCGCCGCGGTCGTGGCGGACCTCGAGGCCGGCGAACGCCCCGCGAGCCTCCGGATCGGGGTAGGGCGTGCGCTCGCCGGTCAGGTACGGGGCGAAGAGCAGCCCCTCGGCCCCCGGCTCCCAGCGCGCCGCCGCGCCGACGAGCTCGTCGTAGCTGCCGCCGGTCACCGCGCGCAGCCACTGCAGCGAGCCCGCCGCGCTCAGCATGACGCCCATCACGTGCCACGCGCCGGGGACGGCGTGGCAGAAGGCGTGCACGCGCGCCTGCGGGTCGTGGCGGTAGGCGTCGAGCGCGGCGAAGACGACGCCCGAGGTCCCGAGGACGACCGACGCGGGACCGCCTTCGGCGACGACGCCGACGCCGAGGGCGCCTCCCGCCTGGTCGCCCGCGCCCGCGGCCACCGGGACCTCCCCGAACGCGCGCCCGGACTCCGCGGGCGACTCGAGCGCCCGCGGCAGCCACGCCGGGTCGAGCTCGAGCGTCTCCAGGACCTCGGCGCTCCACGCGCGCCGCGCGACGTCGAAGAGCAGGGTCCCGGAGGCGTCGGCGACGTCGATCGCGTGCTCGCCGCAGAGGCGCAGGCGCACGTAGTCCTTGGGCAGCAGCACGGATCGGATCGCCGCGTACGTCTCGGGCTCCTCGTCGCGCAGCCACAGCAGCTTGGGCGCGGTGAAGCCGGCGATCGCGCGGTTGCCGGTGAGCTCGACGAGCCGCTCGCGCCCGACCGCCGCCTCGATCGCCTCGCACTGGCGCTGCGTGCGCCCGTCGTTCCAGAGGATCGCGGGGCGCAGCGGGCGGTCGTCGGCCCCGAGCGCGACGAGGCCGTGCATCTGCCCCGAGAGCCCGATCCCGTCCGCGCGCGCTGCGTCGAGCTCGTCGAGGACCGCCTCGCTCGCGCGCCACCAGTCCTCGGGGTCCTGCTCGCTCCAGCCCGGCCGCGGCGTCGAGAGCGACAGCGGACGCTCGGCTACGGCGACGACGCGCCCGTCGTCGGGATCGACGGCGATGCCCTTGACCGACGAGGTGCCGACGTCGAGCCCGACGAGCCGCGTCATCCCGGAGGCGCGCCGAGCGCGGCGTAGACGAGCTCGTAGGCGGCCACGGCGTCCTTGCGCGCCTGCGCCTCGCGCAGCGCGGCGTCGTCGATGCGCCCGGCGACCTCGTCGATGAAGCGCCACTGCTCGACGGAGCGGCGAACCGCGGCGACCTGGTCCTCGGTGTACGGGTACAGGTCGAAGCCGAGCCGCTCGCCGCGAGAGCCGTAGCCCGCGCGCCGCAGCTCCAGCGCGAGCTCGAGCGTCTCCATGAACGCGGTCGCGCCGACCATGTTGTCGTCGTCGAACGTCCCCCAGCCCGAGTTCGCGTGCTGGTGGCCGAGCAGGCCCTCGGCGGCCAGGAGCGCCGCGTACTCGGGGAGGTGCTCGCCGTTCATGAGCAGGTGCTGCCAGTCCATGTTGACCTGGACGTTGTCGATCCCCTCGGCGCGCAGCTTGTGGATCACGTGGAGCGTCATCCCGATGTTGCGCATGAAGATCTTCATCGCGGGCTCGGAGTTCTTGTGCTCGAGGAACAGCGTGCGCCCGTGGCGCCCGAGCGCGACCGCGGCCTGCCCGATCGCGTCGACGAGGTGGCCCCACTCCTCCGCGTAGCGCGTCTGGAACGGGTAGTTGTAGCCCTCGATCCCGGGCCAGATGATGAACTGCGCGCCGAGCTCGCCGGCGAGCTCGCAGCCCTCGAGCGTGCGCGCGAGCGCCTCCTCGCGGACCGCACGATCCACCGAGCACAGGCCGCCGCGGCCGAAGCGCGGGTCGAGGTGCAGGCCGCTGGCCAGGCAGTAGATCCCGTGCCCGTCGAGGGCGGAGCGGACCTCGTCGAGGTTCTCGCGCGAGAGCTCCTGCGGGAAGTGGAACTCGTAGTCGTCCATGAGCTCGCCGAGCCCGTCGACGGCGCGGTGGACCTTCTCGGCCGTCGTCTCGCGGCCGTGCTCGGGCTGGTAGCCGACGGGCACGAAGCGCGTGACCATCCCTCCCAGGGCCCAGATGCCGAGGCTCGTCTTTACGCGGTTGGGCACGGTGCTCCTCTCTCTGCCGAGTCGTACAGGGCGGCGATCGTCCGGGCCTGGCCGAGCGCGTCGGAGCGGTCGAGCAAGGGCTCGCGCTCCCCGCGCACCGCGGCCTCGAAGTCCGCGAGCTCGAGCGCGTAGGCGTTCGCGTGCCCGGCCTCGACGCGCTCGGGCGCGCCGCGGTGCGGGCGCACCTCGATGACGGCCCCGCGGCCGTGCCACGGGTCGTCGAGCCAGAGCGATCCGGCGTCGCCGACGATCTCGAGCTCGTCGCGCGCCGCCAGGGCGAGTCCGCAGTCGATGAGGCCGAGGACGTCGCCCGGGAAGCGCAGAGTGGCGACGAGGGCGACGTCCACCCCTTCGCCGCCTACGACCTGCTCTGCGTAGACGCGCTCGGGCTCCGCTGCGGCGATCGCGCGGCATCCGCTCACGCAGTAGCAGCCGACGTCCATGAGCCCGCCGCCGTCGAGGTCGGCGCGCAGGCGGATGTCCGGCTCGGTGGCGACGAACGAGAACGCGGCGCGCACGAGCGCCAGCCGCCCCACCGCGCCCTCGGCCATGAGCTCGCGCGCGCGCCGCAGCTGCGGGTGGTGGCGCCACATGAACGCCTCGGCGAGGACGCGGCCCTCGCGCTGGGCGACGTCGAAGGCCGCCTCGACCTCCTCGGGACGGCGGCTCATCGGCTTCTCGCAGAGCACGTGCTTGTCGGCCTCGAGCGCGCGTATCGACCACGGGACGTGCAGCGAGTTGGGCAGCGGGTTGTAGATCGCGTCGAGGTCGGGGTCGGCGAGCAGCTCCTCGTACGAGCCGTACGCGCGCTCGAGGCCGTGCTCGGCCGCGAAGGCGCGGCCGCGGTCGAGGTCGCGCGAGGCGACCGCGACGAACTCCTGACCGGACCCGGATTGGAGCAGCAGCGTGCTGATCCGGGCCGTCGAGAGGATGCCCCACCGCAGCGACATCAGCCCCAGCTGGCCTCGGCCGCGGGCAGGAACGTCGTGCTCAGGATGCGCATCCGCCGCGGACGCGTGACCGCGAAGAGGATCACGTCCGCGACCTCCTCGGCGGTCATCATCGTGTCGAGGACGGGGTCCCCCTCCTCGCGCCCCGTGCCGAGCGCGAACTCCGTCGTGACGCCGCCCGGGTTGATGCTCGTGCAGCGCACGCCGTGCTCGCGCAGCTCGAGATCGAGCGCCCGGACGAAGCCGATCTGGCCGAACTTCGACGCGTTGTAGCCGGCCTCCGTCCGCGAGCCGCGCAGCCCGGCGACGCTGGCCACCGAGACGAAGTCGCCACCGCCGCGGGCGACGAGGTGGGGCACGGTCGCCGACGCCGTGTGGATGACACCCTTGAGGTTCGTGTCGATCATCGCTTCGAGATCGTCGGGATCCATCTCGAGGAACGGCCGGTAGACGCCGATCCCGGCGTTGGCGACGACGACGTCGAGGCCGCCGAAGCGCTCGACGACGGCCGCCGTGGCCTCGTCGACGGCGGCCCGGTCGCGGACGTCGACGGCCAGCGCGACCGCCCGCTCGAGGCTCGGGTCGGGAGCGCGCCGCGAGAGCAGCCCGACGCTCGCTCCGGCCTCGTGCAGGCGTTGCGCCGTCGCCGCCCCGATCCCGGCGCTCGCGCCCGTGACGAGCGCGACCTTCCCTTGCAGCTCCACCATCGGCCTCCCCGTTGTCGTCGTCCGCGGCGGCGGCACCCTACTGCCTGCGTGAGCGCCATGCGGGCGACGCCGTGCTCTCGCGCACCATGAGCTCGGGCTGGACGACGACGCGCGGCGACGAGCGCGCGGAGCCCATCTCCCCCAGCAGCAGCACGAGGCTCTGGCGCCCCATCTCCATGAAGTCCTGGCGCACGGTGGTGAGCGGCGGCGTGAAGTACTGCGCCTCGGGGATGTCATCGAAGCCGACGATGCTGAGCTCGCGCGGAACGTCGCGGCCGGCCTCGTGCAGCGCGCGCAGGATCCCGAGCGCCATCTGGTCGTTGGCGGCGAAGACGGCGGTGACGTCGCGCACGGTGACGAGGCGCCGGCCGAGCTCGTAGCCCGAGCGGGCGCTCCAGTCGCCCGACAGGACGGGGGGAACGTCGGCCGCGGCGGCCTCGAGCGCCGACTGCCAGCCGTCGATGCGCTGGCGCGCCTCGAGCCAATCCGAAGGGCCCGCGACGTGCCAGACGGTGCGGTGGCCGAGCTCCAGGAGGTGCCGCGTCGCGGCGACCGCGCCCGCAACCTGGTCGACGGTCACGACCGGGACGGCGTGCTCGGGACCGGCCTCGACGGCGACCACGGGCAGATCCTCCGGCAGGTGCAGGACCGCATCCGCCGCGCTCTCCTGCGGGGTGATGACGAGGATGCCGTCAACGCCCTGGGCGCCCAGCCACTCGACGGCGCTCGCGACCGACGCGCGATCGAGCGTGGTCACGCTGACGATGCTGACGGCGTAGTCCGCCGCGTGGGCGGCGCGCTCGATCCCGAAGAGCGTCGAGGCCGGGCCGTAGAGCGTGGTGTCGAAGCTCACGACACCGAGCGTCTGCGAGCGCCCCGTGACCAGCGCGCGCGCAACGCGGTTGGGCCGGTAGTCGAGCTCGCGCACCGCGCGCATCACGCGCGCCCTCGTCTCTGCGCGCACGTGGCC
>DATNGY010000428.1:0-12788 GCA_035605735.1 Solirubrobacteraceae bacterium | reverse complement strand
CGAGTCCGCGCTCTGGTGGCCGCAGCGACGCGTCCTCGTCGTGGCGGAGCTCGTCGGCACGGCCCCGGTCTATACCGCGGGGCGAACGCCGGCGGGCATCCACCTCTTCCTGCGCGTGCGCCCGCCGAGCCGGCTGCGCGGGATGCAGCCCGAGCATCTGCTCGTCGGCCACGGCGAGGGCATCCACGGCGCCGCCGCGGCGGCGGCGCTCGAGCAGGCCTATGCGCGGTCACTGCGCGACCTGCCGCACGTGATCGCCGCGCTCCCGCGCACCGTCCGCCGCTGAACGGCGCCGCAACTCGCGGGGGCCGACGTGGGTTGGAAGGGCGCAGACCACGTCCCTCAGCGAGGAGGAGGAGGCTTCATGAGCAGTTCCCTGCGCTCCGTGCGCCTGACCCTGTGCCTGGCCGCGGTCGCGGCGCTCGGCCCCGGCGCCGCGGTCGCGAGCGCCCAGCCGGTGCGGGTCACCGGCGAGGCGACCGTCGCGCTCTCGCCGGCGGCCACGCAGGCGCTGACCAACGCCGGCGTCGCCGTCGCGCCGCTGGCGCCGGCCACGGCAACGTCGACTGGCATCTCGTTCCCGGTCGCCTTCGGGCGCGTCAACCTCGCGGCCGACCGCGGCTTCCTGCTGCACCG
Organism: Solirubrobacteraceae bacterium; assembly: GCA_035605735.1. Taxonomy (GTDB): domain Bacteria; phylum Actinomycetota; class Thermoleophilia; order Solirubrobacterales; family Solirubrobacteraceae; genus JAOPZW01. Next base: position 12,152 of record DATNGY010000428.1, on the reverse strand, counting down.
CGGCGGCGTGTCGCTCACGAAGGGCGGCAAGACGGTGCGCCTGCTCCGTCCGGTCGTCCGCGTCACGGGGGCGGGCGCGTTCCTCAGCGTCCGCGTGGCGCATCGCACCTGCCACCTGCGCAAGATCGTGCGCTTCGTCGTGCGCAAGGTCAACCACGGCCGCCACCACGTGCGGCGCAAGCTCGTGCGCTACGTGCGCCACCACTGCCTGCACCGCCACGGCTTCCGCGTCCGCGCGTTCACGCTCGGGAACCTCAACGCGAGCGAGCAGAACGGCACGATCGTCGCGACCGCGAGCCTCGCGCTCACGCAGCGCGCGGCGAACCTGCTCAACCGCGCGTTCGGCACGTCGTTCGCCGCCGGCGCCGCGGCGGGCACCGCGACCGCGACGCTGACGGTCGTCCCTCAGCACCGCTGAAGGCCACCTTGCCCGCGAGGGGCGGGCGAGGTGGGCCTTGGCCGCGGGCGATCCTTCGGCTACCGGCCGTGAGCCCGATGCCGCGCCAAGCTCAGTTCCGGCTGCCGCCCCCGAACAGCTGCAGGAAGAAGAGGAAGACGTTGATGACGTCGAGGAAGATCGACGCCGCGAGCAGCGGCGCCGCCTCGATGCCCGACCGGCGCAGGCGGTTGAAGTCGAAGATCGTCAGCCCCGCGAAGATCACGAGCCCGAGGACGGCATAGATGACGTTCGCTCCCGGGATCGACACGAGCAACGAGATCAGCCCGAAGCCGATGAGCGCGATGAGCGCGAAGAACAGCGCGCGCCCCCAGCTCGAGAGGTCGCGCCGCGTCGCGTAGCCGTAGGCCCCGAAGCCGGCGATGAACAGCGCGGTCGCCCCGCCGGCCTGCCACACGGCGGCCGGGTCGGCCTGCACGTACTCGTTGAGCACGGGTCCCAACGCGAGCCCGAAGAGCAGGCCGAAGGCAAAGAGCAGGACGAGCGCGAGCGACTGCGCGCCGCGGCGCACCGCGGCGTTGAGCGCGATGAGCGGGACGAACGCGCCGATGAAGAGCAGGAGGACCAGGCCGCCGGAGATGTCCCGGCCGATCCACGCTCCGAGCGCGAAGAAGAGGATCGTGACGGCGACGAGCCCCATCGTCTGGCCGAAGACGGCGCGGGCGTCGGCCTCCGCCGGGCGGGCGACCTGGGTCTCGAGGGGGACTGAGCGATCGGTGGCCATGGGGAGAGCATCGCACGCCGGCCCGGCGGCGACCACCGCGTCAGGCGTGGGCTCAGGCCGAGATCCCGACGCGACGCGTGAACGGCGAGTCGAAGACGCCGGTCGCGTTGAGGCGGCGGTGGACCTCGAGCCAGGCGTCCCAGCGCGGGTAGCTCGCGCGGATGCGCTCCGCGCTCAGGCCGTTGATCTGGCCCCAGTGCGCGCGGACGCCGAGGTCGGCGAGGCGCTCCTCGTAGCCGCCGAGCAGGTCGAGCCCGCGGGGCGTCCCATCGACGAGGATGAGCTCGATCATCATCGTCGCGCGGTCGTGCATCATCGAAGCGAACGCCGCCGACGGCGCGACGAAGCGCAGCGCGATCGGCGACGTGTGGTACGCGCGGCGCAGGCCGCGCCGGGCCTCCGCGGCGATGGCCAGGATCTGGTCGACGGCCGCGACGTGCGCGCCGTCGTCGAGGCCGACGCCGAGCTCCATCGAGATCGCCGGCAGCTTGTTGGCCTCCCCGATGTTGAAGACGCGGTAGGAGATGCTCGCGTAGCCGTCGTCGCACATGTCGCGCAGGGTGGCCTCGAAGCGCCCGGCCATGAACGCGGGGGCGTAGCGCGCGAGTCCCCGCAGGACGACGCCGGTGACCGGCAGCGAGGCCTCGAGCTCGGTGAGGGGGTGGCGCTCGAGCTTGTCCGGGGGCAGCTCGGTCGGCTCGCGGCAGTCCTTCCGGCGCGTGACGAGGACCGTGTGGCGTCCGTCGCGCCGCGCGTAGGGGTTGAGGAACAGCTCGTAGTGGTCGCCCTCGCCGAGGACGCGGTCGGCGGTGAGCTCGTCGCGGACCTCCTCCCACGTGCTCAGCGTGCGGACCTCGTCGAGCCAGAACTTCTCGCGCACCTCGACGACGAGCGCGTGGATGATCCCCATGCTGCCCATCCCGCAGACCGCGGCCGCGAACGTGTCGTCGTCCTGCACGAGCCGGCGCGCGTCGCCGTAAACGGACGCGAACGCCTCGGGGTCCGTCGGCCCGGCCGCGGGCTCGACGCGCAGGACCTCGCCGCCGCACACGACGAGGTCGAGCGAGCGCACGAGGTCGGGGAACGGGCCCCAGCGCAGGCCGGAGCCGTGCGTCGAGGTCGACACGACCCCGGCGATCGTCTGGGCGTCGTAGCCGCCCATCTGCGGCAGCGCAAGGCCGGCGGCGTCGAGCGCGGCGTTCAGGTCGCGCAGGTGCGTGCCGCCGAGCACGCGCGCGAGCGGCGTCGCCTGCGCGTCGGCGCGCAGCGTGCCGTCGTCGAGCTCGAGCAGCCCGCCGAGCCGATCGGGGAGCACGAGGTAGCCGTCGGTCAGCGCGACGTCCGACCACGCGTGCCCCGCTCCGACCGCGCGCACGGTCGTGCCCTGGCCCTCGGCGCGGCGCACGAGCTCGCAGAGCTCCTCCAGCGAGCCGGGGACGACGACGGCGCGGGGCCGGCACGACTGGTTGCCCGTGTGGTTGTGCCACGCTGCGCTCAGCTGAGCTCCTCGACCAGCCGCTGGGCGCCGCGCTCGGCCAGCGCCGCGATCGTCTTCGACGGGTTGACGCCCAGCGATCTCGGGACGATCGACCCGTCGAGCACGTGCAGCCCCGTATAGCCGTTCACGCGACCGGCGTCGTCGACGACGCCCATCGAGGGGTCGTCGGCCATCGGGCAGCCCCCGAGCGGGTGCACGGTCGTGAACGTGCCCAGCGGGCCGCCGTCGAGCGCGTAGAAGGGCGTCGCACCGGCCGCGTCGGCGAGCTCCTTCGCGGTCCGCTCGAGGTCGGCGAACAGCTGCGCGCTGCCCTCCTTGCGCCAGCGGACGTCGAAGCGCCGGAACAGCGGCGTCAGCCGCATGCGGCCGTCGGCCGCGTCGCGCCCGATCATCAGGAAGATGAGCGCGTCGGTGTCGTCGGTGCGGCGCTCGAGGCGCACGTCGTGCGGGCGCAGCGACTGGTCGCTCAGCCCGGCCCGCGCGAGCCCCAGGCGCGCGCGCACGAGCCAGCGCCGCCAGCCGCGGATGACGTTGACGCCGCGCGCGACGTCGAGGAGCACGTCGAAGTTCGCGGGGAGGCCGCCATCGGCCGCGATCAACCCGCGGTCGGAGGTGAAGTCGATCTTGCTCGTCATGACCGGGCCGAAGTCGTTGCGGGCGTCGCGGACGTCGTCCGCGCTCGGGTCGAAGGCGATGCCCAGCGCGTCGCCGTTGCCCGAGAAGCGCGTGCCGAGCGCGTCGGAGAGCAGCGGAAGGCGTCGGCGGTTGGTGAGCAGCAGCCGCGAGGACCCGAGCGTGCCGGCGGCGAGGACGACGGTCTGCGCCTCGACGGTCCCGTCGGCGCCCTCGCCGTCCAGCGCGCGGAACGCCACGCGCCAGCGCCCGCCGGAGTCTCCGGGGGGCTCGAGGCCGGTGACGAGGCGGTGGGGGAGGACCTCGGCTCCGCGGTCCTCGGCGCGCGCGACGTACGTGATGTCGACCGTGTTCTTCGCGAGCACGGGGCAGCCGATGTCGCAGCGCCCGAGGTTCTGGCAGCCCTGCTGGCGCACGCCGCTGAACGGGTGCTCGCGCTCGTCGCCGAAGTGCACGGCGATGGGGAGGGGGTCGGCCTGACGCCCGGCGCGCTGTGCCATCGCGCCGAACGCGCGCACCTTCGCGAGCGCGGGCTCGGTCGGCGTCGGCTGGGGGTCGAGGGCCTCCTCGGTCTTCGCGTACCAGGGCTCGAGCGCGTCGGCCGTGATCGCCTCGGGCCAGCCACTCGCGAAGATGTCGTCGGGCGCGGGCAGCTGGACGTTCGCGTAGACGAGCGAGCCGCCCCCGACGCCGGCCGCCGTGATGACCGTGACGTCGCGCATGATGCGGACGTCGAGCATCCCGTCCGGGTTGGCCTTCTCGTGCCAGAGGAGCTCCGGAAACTGCGACGGGCGGTCGGGGAAGTCGTCGGGGGCGAAGCGGCGCCCGCGCTCGAGCACGCAGACGCTGTGGCCGGCCTCGGCCAGGCGGCAGGCCGCGATCCCGCCGCCGAAGCCCGACCCGACCACCACGACGTCATAGGCTCTGCGCACTGCCGCACTCTCCGACGGCGGCGCCCCGGCGTCAACCGCGCACCGGAACTGCACAACTTGCCGGCCGGACGGTCACGCCGAGCCGATCGCGACCGCCGCCTCCGGGGTCACGCTGCGAAACGAGAACGACTCCTCCAGGTACAGCGCCACGGCGTCGGCGTCGTGGCCTTCGTAGCCGATCGCGATGTCCTGTCCGGCGTCGAAGAGGAAGTCGCCGCCGCGGAGGCTGAGCGCGACCGCGCCGCGCACGCCCGGGGCCCAGACGATCGGGCCGCCGAGGATGAGGGCGAGGTGCTCGAAGAGCGGGTAGCCGCCGTGCTCGGAGGTCTCGACCACCCGCGTCCACTCCTCGCGGCTGAGCGCCAGCCCGTAGGGGCCCTCGAGGCCGTTGCGCTTGAGCAGGTCGACCGCGTGCGCGACCGCGGCCGCGTAGGTCGCCGGATCCGCGCCGAGCTCGATCGCGGGATGCGGGCTGGCGGGCACGATCCCGGTGATGCCGTCCTCCGGCGCGCCGTGGAAGACCGCCGCGTTCTCGGCCTCGGCGAGGCGCTGCGCGGCGCGGTCGAGGTCGTCGAGGTCGACGTCGGCGGCTCCGCGGTCGCCGTCGCGGAGCTCGTCGCGCGAGATCGCGAACGGCGCCCGCAGCTCGACGAGCGGCAGGACGCGCCGCCGGCGGACGTCGACGCCCTCGGCCACGGGCCCGACGGCCTCGACCCGGCCGAGGCTGGTCGCCGAGTGCGTCCACCCGTGCGGCCCGCCGAAGTCGACGAGGCGGCGCGCGGCGAGTCCGGGCGTCAGGCGCTGGCGCGCCTCCTCGTCGATCAACGCCCAGCCCTCGTCGCTGATCGGCGCGTGCGAGCGCAGCAGGTGGTTCATCAGGAGCCCCGCAGGCTGCCGATGCCGAGCGAGCCGCCCGGGTCGTCGGGCTGAGCCGCGCCATCCTCGCTCTCTGCCTCGGCGGCGTCGGCGTTCGCGGTGATGCTCCCGGCGCGGAAGAGGATGCCCTCGGCGATCGCGCGCCACTCCGGGCGGCGCCTGAGCAGGAGCTCGAGGTCCATCGCGAAGTGCTTGTACTCCTCGTGACGGGCGTCGGCGATGACGTCGCGGGCCTCGGCGTCCTGCTCGATCGCGAGGCGCTGCTCGTACCAGTTGATGGCCTCGGCCTCCTCGGTCAGCGACGCGAACACGCGCGCGATCGTGCGCGCCTCGGGACCGAGCTCCTCGGGCGGCTCGTGGTACTGGTCGAATCCCATCGTTGCCCTCCTGATCGGGACCGGCGGCTCGCGAACGTTACGGGACGCCGGGCACAATGCTGGCGCATGCTGGCGTCCGATCGCGAGCGGGAGGCGACCGTGCTGCGGTTGCGCGCCGCCCACCTCGAGGGTCGCCTGGCCGTCGAGGAGCTCGAGCTGCGGATCGGCCGCGCGGAGGCCGCTCAGACGCGCGAGGAGCTCGACGCGGTCGAGGCGGACCTGCCCGAGCGCTCGAGCACCGCGATCGAGCCGACGTCGGGCGTCCCGCGGCTCCCCGGCCGGCGCCACTTCTCCGAGCGCAAGCTGCTCGACGCGCCGCCGGCGGACGTCCGCGAGGCGGCGCTGGCGTTCATCGTGCCCCCGCTCGAGCGCTACGGCTACGTCCTGCACCAGGAGGGCGCCGACGTCCTCGTCTTCACCGACCCCAACCGCGGCCCGACGGCGCGGATCATGGTCCGCCTGCGCGACGCCGGCGACCGCCGGACGCTCGTCCTCGCGCACGGCGTGGCGCCGCTGGCGGTCCGCCGCGCGTTCGCGCGGCTCGCCGACTGACCGCGTTCAGGGACCGAGGTAGTTCACGTGCCACCACTCGCTGGCGGCCTCGGTCTTCCGCCACCCGAACGGCGCGCCGAGCACGTCGACCGCCTGGCGCCCCGCGGGCGTCGCGAGGTCGAGGGCGCGGCCGGTCTCGTGGGCGGAGAGCCCGGGCGGGGCGGCGCGCGGGCCCGTGCCGGCGAGGAACTGCCGGTAGAGCTCGGCCTGCTGCGCGTAGCTGCGGTACCCCGAGAGCGGCCCGGCCGGCGCGACGTCGACGCCGAGGCGGCGCACCGACGCCGCGCGCAGCGCGGCGAGGTTCTGCGCGGCTCCGGGCGCCAGGTACGCCGTGCCCGCGGGACCCGGGACGGGGACCATGCCGCTCGCGCCGGCGGCGGCGCCGGTCGATCCGTAGCGCGGGTAGGTCGGCGCGGGGACGGCGAGCGACTGGCCGGGCACGATCGTGCTCGAGATCGACAGGCCGTTGGCGGCGGCGAGCGCGTACGGCGAGACGCCGTTGGCCGTGGCGATCGACCAGAAGCTCTCTCCCGGGAGCACGATGTGAGCCGACGCGGCGGGCGCGAGCGCGGCGGAGACGAGAGCGGCCAGGGCGAGCGAGCCCGGGCGCGCAGCGCGAGGCGGTGGCATGCCGTGGGCGTTCGTCCCGCCCGCGGCCGCTCCTGCCGCCGCACGAATCCGCCCAGGCTTCCGTATGCTCGCCCGCGTGGCGATCGGCAGCGCCGGCCCCCGGCGGCGCGTACTGCTCCTCGCGAGCGCGGTCGGTCTCCTCGGCCTCGCGGCCGCGGCCCACGGCGCTGCGCCCGATGCGCGCTCGCACCGTTGCCGAGCGCTCCGGCGCCACGCCGCGCCCGCATGGGAGCGACCCCGGCGGATGACCGTGCTCGTGGACTCGGTCCTGCTCAGCGGCGCTCGCCCGCTGCGCGCCGAGATGCCGTGCTGGCGCATCGACATGCGCGGCCGGCCGGCGCTCATGATCCGCATCGCTGAGCGCGAGCTGCGCGCGCGCGGACGCCGCGTCGCCCCGCTCGTCGTCGTCGGGCTGGGCTACAACTCGCTGTGGGAGCGCCGGCGCCGCCGCTACCGCGTGTGGGCGCGACGCTTCGACGGCGAGGCCCGGCGCCTGCTGCGGACGCTGCGCCGGCTCGGCGCGCGGCAAGTCGTCTGGGTCACGCTGCGCGAGCCGAACGCGCGCACGGTGCCGCCGCGAGCGCGGGACGAGCTCGGCGAGTACTCGTGGTACTTCCCCTACGTCAACGAGCGCCTGCGCCGCCTCGATCGCCGCGGCGACGACCTCGTCCTCGCCGACTGGAGGGCCGCGTCGAACCGGCCCGGTGTCACCTACGACTCGATCCACCTCGACGTCCGCGGCGGGCGGCTCATGGCCCGGACGATCAAGGGCGCGATCTTCGCCGAAGCCCGCCGGCAGGCCCGCGCAGGGTCATGAGGCGTCCGCCCAGCCGGGCACGCCGCGGTCGGCGAGCCGCTGCCGGCAGCGCTCGAGCCATGCCTTTTGGATCGGGTCGAGCGTCGCCGCGGGGTCGCGCATCCTGTCCGTGCCGAAGATCCCGCGCCGCACGAGCTCGCGCTTGGCCGCGAGGACGAGCAGCTCGAGCGACTGCGCCTGGTAGGCGAGGTAGGGGAGGAGGGCCGCGTAGCGCTCGTCGGCCTCGTCCTGGTGGCCGGCACGCCACGCCGCCTGCAGTGCCGCGAAGGCCGCCGCGAGGTCGCATCCCGGCATGAGCCCGCCGGCGCCGCGGCGCAGCGCCTCGGGGTAGTTGAGCCCGCCCCAGCCGGCGACGACCTGCAGGCCGGCGGCGACGAGCTCGGAGATCTTCGGGCCCGCGGCCGGTCCCTCGACCTTGACGGCGCGTACGGCCGGCACCGCGTCGCGAAGCCCGACCAGCTCGTCGGCGTCGAGACGCACGCCCGTCACCTGCGGCGCGTCCTGGACGAGGATCGGCAGGCCGGCGTCCGCGAGCGCGGCGACGTGTCGGACGAGGTCCGTGTGCGGCGGCGGGAGGACCATGAGCGACCTGGCGCCGAGGCGCGCCGCACGCGCGGCGCGCGCGGCGGCGACCGTGGTCGTTCCGTGGACGCCCACGGTGACGGGCAGCGGCCCGGCCGCGGCGATCTCGACGACCGCATCGCGCTCGGCGTCGTCCAGCGCGGCCGCCTCCGACGCCAGCCCGAGCGCGACGATCCCGTCGACGCCTTCCTCGGCCATGCGCCGCGCGAGCGTCGCGAGCTCGGGCAGGACGAGCGGCGCACCGGGCGCAGCCGCGAAGGGCGAGGGCAGGACGGGGCGGATGCCGGCGAAGGTCATATCGATCCAGTCGCGGTCGTCGCTGGCGCGTGAAGGCGGCGACGTCGCGCGTATAGCGTGCGCGCGCCGTCGTCGCCGATGGGGCGGGCCGGCGAGCCACGTGATGAGGCTGTCCCGACTATCGAGACACGCCGTATTCCACCGCGACGAGCATCGAGTCGAGTGCCTCGGATGCCACGAGCTCCAGCTTGAGATCCGGAAGATCGACGAAGAGCGGCTCTCTGCCAGTCGCGCCGAGGATCAGCGGAAAGGTCATGAGCCGCAGACGGTCGACCTCTCCCACCCGCAAGAGGCTCTTGACGAGCGACAGGCTGCCGATGGAGCGCAGCGGAGGACCGGGCTGATGCTTGAGCGAGCGGATCGCCGCGCCCAGGTCCGATCCGACGAGTCGGGGTCGAGCTCCGGGCCGGGATAGCCGAAGTAGGCCGGCGCCTCGTCAGCCGCGGCGAACCCGTCGAGCGTGATGAACAGGTCGGCGGTCAGCTGTCTCATCCTCGTCTCCTTCCTCTCGTCTGGGAGGCGAGCCAGGTGTCGTACGCGGTCGGCCGCGGTACGGGTGCCCGATTCTGGCGGCAGGTCTCGCCGACCGTCTCGATGCGGGACGAGTATGAGAGGGTCTGCGACATCGTGTCAACGCCATCGTCACAACCTGATCGAGTGCCGCGCCAGGAGGCGCGTCGCCGGATCGTCGAGGCGACCGCCCGACTCCTCGGGGAGCGCCGGTTCCGCGACCTCAGCGTCGACAGCGTGATGCGCGAGGCCAGGCTCTCGCGGACGGTCTTCTACCGCTACTTCGATGGCCTCCCGCACGTCGTCGTCAGCTTGCTCGACGAGCTCCTCGACCAGGTCGTCGACCTGACCGTCGGCGCCGGCCGCCCGGGAGACCCGGAGGTCCTCCGCGCCGGCCTCCAGCGCGCAGTGGAGGCGTTCGACACCCACGGACCGCTGATCCGCGGACTCGTCGAGGCAGCCGCCGTCGACGCCGAGGTCGAGGACGCATACCGCGCCGTCGTCGAGCGCTCCGTCGATGCGCTGGCGGCCCTGATCGCCGAGGGGCTCGCTGAGGGCGGGCTGCGCCAGGTCTCGCCACGCGACGTCGCCCGCGCGCTCACGCTCATGAACAGCTATTACCTCCTCGACACGCTGGGCCGCGAGCCAAAGGCCGACCCGGCCGTCGTCTTGGAGACGCTGTGGACCGTCTGGACCGGGACGCTCGACATGGGGGGGGAGAGGGCGAGCGCCGATCAGGGCCGGTAATACGCGTCCAGTCCGGAGACAATTCCGGCATGTCGCGGGTTCAGCTCGCCGAACCACGTCGTCAGGTGGTTGACGTCGCCGACCGCAAACTCGTCGCTGTCGACGTCGTGGGCGACCAGCAGCCACCCGCCGCGAGCGATGACCCGAGCGAACTCGCGCGATGCGGCCGCCCGCTCCTCGGTCGTCGTGTGGATGATCGAGTAGAGCGAGACAACACCAGACCACGCCCCGTCGCCGGCCGGGAACTGCAGCATCGATCCAGCCGTGAACGTCAGATCGGGAGCCCGTTCCCGGGCGACCGCGATCATCCGCGGCGACCGGTCGATGCCCACCACGTCGCGGTGGCGCTCGGCCACGAAGCGCGTCACGTGCCCCGGTCCGCAGCCCACGTCGGCGATCGTGCCCGTCCCGACGAGCTCGACGACCGTGGCGAGCAGCGCCCGATCCAGCGGCTTTGCGTCCAGTTCGTCGCCGAGCTGCCGGTCGTACTCGGGCGCGACCGCGTCGTAGGCGGCACGCACACCGATCGCCACCGAGCGCCCAGCTGCAGCATCGCCCGAAGCGTTCGGCTCGGTCATCCTCCGAAGTTAGATACTCGGGCACGATGGAACAGCGGATCAGCCTCGTGACACTCGGCGTCGCCGACCTCGCCCGTGCTCGCGCCTTCTACGAGGCGCTCGGCTGGCGCGGTGCCAAACAACCCGACGCCGAGATCTGCTTCTTTCAGGTCGGCGGAACGGTCTTCGGCCTCTGGACCGCGCTCGGCGGTCACGGCGCGCCCGGCGTCGAACTCGCTCACAACGTGCGCTCGCCCGAAGAGGTCACCGCCGTGCTCGCGGACGCCGAGCGCGCCGGAGGCACGATCATCCGCTCAGCTGCACTCGGCGACTGGGGCGGCACGTCGGGGGCCTTCGCCGATCCCGATGGCTACGTCTGGGAGGTGGCCCACAACCCGAGCTGGACCATCGACGACGACGGCTCCGTCCGCATGTGAGGGGTCGCTGGGCCTGGGCGCCTTCGTGGCCCGCGGCGCGCAGGTCGGAGAAGCGGTGTAGGGGCGAACGCTGTTAGACGCCGGTCTCACGGGTCGAGAGGTCCGCCATGATGTCCATCGTGTCGTAACGCCCGCGCGACTACCTTGCGCGACGAGGCCGGCCGGGCGATGGAATCGCCCCTGCAGACTGGGCGGTTCAGCGGCCGGTGTGGGGCCGCTTCAGGGGGGTTTCGCGCCGCCGGCCTCAAGCCGGTGCTAGGCGGGTGCAAAGACGGTGTCCGTAGCGTTGCCGTTGCACACCACACCGATGCGAAGGAACACGCCGATGACGACGATGCAGACCCGAGCCGGGGGCGAGATCGCCGAGCTGCGCGAGGCGATCCGCGGAACCGTGCTGGCGCCGGGCGATCCGGGCTACGACGAGGCACCCACGCTGTGGAAGGCGATGTTCTACGACAGCGCCGATCGGGCCTGTGCCCCGCAGCGCCACTCGGCAGGCCAGCGCTTCGTCGAACCGCCCAACCGCGTCCATCTCGCCCGAAGCGAAGGCCGCAAGGAGGTCGTGGTCCTCGTCGGCTATCTGGGCCTCAAGCACGGCTTCAACCCCGATGTGTCGGCCGCAAACCCCGGAAACCGTGCCTTCTAGCCGCGGGCGCGAGGGTACCCCTTCCCTCTCGGCTGACTCGGCGGTGCTGCATCGAGATGGCGGGCGCATGCGCGTCGGCGTGGCGTTCACTCCCTTCGAGACGCGCACCGACGTCATCGTGCGACTTGCTACTCGGGCGGACGACTTGGGTCTTGATCGTGTGGAGGTCGCTGAGGGGTGGACTCACGATTCGATGATTCTGCTGGCGGAGCTTGCCTTCCGGACCTCGCACGTTGACCTCGGCACGTCGGTCATCTCGGCGTGGGGACGCACCCCGGCGACCATCGCTCTCGGCGCGGCCGGCCTGCAGCGGTGCTCCGGAGGTCGATTCTCGCTCGGTATCGGCGCCGGCAGCCCGCCGCTGACCGAGGGCTTTCACGGCCTTGCGTGGGACCGGCCAGTCGTGCGATTGCGCGAGACGTTGACGGCGGTTCGCGCGCTACTGGCGGGTGATCGGCTCCCGAATCCCGCGCCGGGTGCCCGGCCGCTGCGCTTGGGCGTCCTCCCTGACGTGCCGGTGCCAATCGTGTTGGCGGCGCTGTCTCCGAGCTCGATCCGACTCGCCGGTGAACTGGCCGACGGGTGGGCGCCCTTCTTGTGGGCACGATCGCGCCTGCAGGACGGGCAGGCCCTTCTGCACGAAGGCCAGTCTCGTGTCGAAGAGCCCACACCGACGCGCGTCTCCGTCGGTGTCCCGGTGGCGCTCGGGCCTGACCAGAAAGGCGCCCGGAGACTCGCGGCCTGGTGGCTATCGACGTACGTCACCCGCATGGGGCCCCTGTATCCGCGGCTGCTCGGACAGCGCTTCGGGTGGGCCGCCGGCGTCGATGCGCTCATCGAGGCCGCGGACGGCAATCGCCAGCCGGACCTTCCAGCGGTC